>CADBRS010000023.1 GCA_902797125.1 uncultured Ruminococcus sp. | reverse complement strand
GGAGAAGGAGAGATTCGAACTCTCGCACCAGTTTCCCAGCCTACACCCTTAGCAGGGGCGCCTCTTTGGCCTCTTGAGTACTTCTCCATAGCGAGTGGCCATTGCATCTCTCGCGCCACTTATTTTATCAAAGGACCGCTCTGTTGTCAACCCTTTTTTAAGAAATCCTCCGACCGTCTGACCCCAGCCTTTTTGTCCTTTGGAATCTATCCTTGACAGTTTCCCGGTATATATGCTATACTGCCGTGGTCGTTGCGTTTAAAAGACGTATCGGACCAACCCGTTGTGTCAATCAGGGAACCTGCTCTTGCCAACAAGGAGTACACTACCTATGTTTATATATAATTCCCTCTCTCACAGGAAAGAAGAATTTGTTCCCGTCGTGCCCGGTCATGTCAGCATGTACACCTGCGGCCCGACAGTATATCATTTTGCCCATATCGGCAATCTGCGCACCTACATCATGGAAGACATCCTCGACAGATATCTTCGCTATAGCGGATATGATGTCAAACGCGTGATGAACATCACAGACGTAGGCCATCTGACTTCAGACGCAGATACCGGTGAAGATAAAATGCTGAAAGGTGCCCGCAGAGAGCACAAGACCGTGATGGAGATCGCAGATTTCTACACCAAGGCGTTTTTTGCTGACTGTGAGAAACTGCATATCCGTATGCCCGACGTCATCGAACCTGCCACACATTGCATCGACGATTTCATTCGGGTCATCAGCAAACTGCTGGAGACAGGGTATGCTTATGCAGCGGGCGGCAATATTTATTTCGACACATCAAAACTTTCCCAATATTATGTTTTCCACGGCTTTACGGAAGAAGATCTGGAAGTTGGCGTCCGCGAAGGCGTCGAAGCCGATTCGAACAAAAAGAACAAGGCGGACTTCGTCCTCTGGTTCACCAAGTCCAAATTCGACGGACAGGAGTTGAACTGGGATTCTCCGTGGGGCCGAGGCTATCCGGGCTGGCACATCGAATGTTCCTGCATCAGCATGAAGCATCTGGGCGAGCGCTTGGATATCCATTGCGGAGGGATCGACAACGCCTTCCCGCACCACACGAACGAAATCGCTCAGTGCGAGGCATATCTGGGGCACAAATGGTGCAATTACTGGATGCACGTCCTGCATCTGAACACCAATGCGGGCAAGATGAGCAAATCGTCGGGCGAGTTCCTGACCGTTTCTCTTCTGGAAGAAAAGGGTTATGACCCGCTGGCATATCGGTTGTTCTGCCTGCAATCCCATTACAGAAAGATCCTGGTCTTCTCTTGGGAAAACCTGGACAATGCAGCAAAAACATATGACAAGCTGATCGGTCGGGTCGCCCAGCTCGATCTGGACACCAAGGAGCCGGTCGACAACGTCGCGCTGGATGAATTCAAGCGTGCCTTTGTTGCAGCTCTGGACAATGACTTGAATTCTTCCCTGGCCGTCACCGCTGTTTACGACGTGCTGAAAGCCAATGTCAACGATGCGACCAAGATCGCAGCTCTGAACGACTTTGATCAGGTCCTGTGTCTGGACCTGGTTGCTTCCGCCAAAAAGAGGCAGTCTGAGAAAGACGTCTCCGCGGAAACGCCCGCTTCGGACGACCCGTTCATTGCGTACATTCAGGAGCAGATCCAAAAGCGTGCCGACGCAAAAAAGAATAAAGATTATGCAACTGCAGATGCCATTCGGAACGACTTGGCGGAAAAAGGCGTCGTTTTGATCGATTCCAAAGAAGGCACGACGTTCCAGATCAAGGGTTGAACTGCATGAGCAAATTCGTTAGTTTTATCAAAAAGCACCGTGAGGGTCTTTCTTACATGGCTTTCGGCGTTTTGACCACGCTCAGCTCCATGGCCGTCTATGAACTGACCTTCATTGTGGGACGTTCGGCATTTCATGTTGATCTGGCAGACGTTGACAGCATCCCCTATCTTGTCCTCTATTTCACGGCGCAAGTCTTACAGTGGGTCACTGCCGTTCTGGTCGCCTTTTCCACCAACCGGAAGTGGGTGTTTCAGAAAGCCGACAAAGGCCCGGGAACATTTTGGCCTCAATTACTTAAGTTTTCAGCGACCCGTTTGGCCACTTTCGGGCTCGATTTGATCCTGACATACCTGCTGGTTCTTTTGCTGACTGCCCTTTTGGATTCTGCACAGTGGACGCTTGTCGTGTTTGGCAAAGAGATCAACATCAATGCGGAATTGATTGCAAAAATCATATCGTCTATCGTTGTTGTCATTCTTAATTATTTCATCAGCAAAGGGTTCGTTTTCAAGCCCAAGGCCAAAAAGGCCGATCAGGAAGAAAGCGTTGCCCCGGAGGCTGAACCCGAGACTGATTCCCCAGAAGACTCTTCGCAGGATGACCCGTCTTGAAAAAAGCGAAGGAATCAGTTCTCCTGCTCCTTCGCTTGTTTTCTGTTTTTACGCTTGAGTGCCGATCAGCGATTCAATATATCCGAACAATGTGTCGTCGCTCAAAAAACGGATCAAGACCGGTTCCCCGTTTTCAAGAGACGTGTCCAGATATGTCACCCGACAGATCCGGGTCGGCCCCCATTCGGAGAAATAATTGAAGATCCGCGTGCCGGATTTGACCTTTTTGTTTTCCGGAGTCTCCCACTCAATTTTGACGATGGCAGTCATTCCGATGCGGGCGGCCATCCTGCCGTTTCGAAGAATGATGAAATCGTGGGTCTCTACCGGTTCTTCTTCGTCAAACCCCTGTTGGCTCGTTTCAATGGAATATGTGAAATCCGTCAGCAGATAATGTGCGGCAAAATAGACCGCGATGGCCAGCATGCAGATCGCGACGCCCTGCCAGATGGCGGGATAAGGCAAAAAAGATGCCGAAAAAAGCAACGCCAATCCGATCAGTGCGATCAGGCCCGTCATGATCCGGGGCTTGGATTTATTCAAGTTCGGATGATATGTGTAGTTTATATCCATATTCCTTCACCCTCCGCATTCACATGAGGTAATTGTATCATGAGACACGAAACAAATCAACAACTTCATAATCATCGCAAGGCTTTGTTGAGCTGTTTCTTGGCCTTGGTCTTGCTGCTGTCGATCGTCGTCGGTTCGTTCACCCTGTTCGCTCAACCGAACTCAGTCGATCAGCGGATCGACGCTTTGCTGTCGTCCCAAAACCTTCCGGACATACTCAATTCGGCTACAGAGCCTTCCGGAAACCTCGACTGGCTGGCTTTCGGCTACGCGACTGTACACTCGGGAAAAGATTTGTCAGCATATGCTCTGCTCCTTTCCGAATATGTCGAATCAACGGCCGCTTTGACGGACGGCAAAGCAACTGACAATTGCAGAATGGCTTTGGTTCTCAGCGCTATTGCCCCCGAAGAAAACAGCGACTACATCGCAGGCGTCCTGGCCTCCCATGCCGGCAAGGGCAATCTGTATACATACATTTACGGGCTGCTGCTGGCAGATTCCCGCAACTACACCTGTTCGGGCAGAGAGGACATGCTGGCTTACCTGCTAAACCAGCAACTGGAAGACGGCGGTTGGTCGATGACGGGCAAAATGCCTTCTGATGTAGATACGACCGCTCTTGCGCTGACTTCATTGGCCAAATACAAAGACAGATCGACTGTTGCGCCGGCCATCGAGGGGGCGTTGAACCTGCTCAAATCGAAACGTCAATCCAACGGTTCGTTTGCCAACTTTTTCGGGCAGGCCAACTCAGAAAGCACGGCTCAGGTCATCATCGCGCTCTGTTCATTAAATATTGACCCGAAGACATTTTTTGAATCCGACGGTTATCCGGACGTGATCTCGGCGTTTTATGCCTATGCCAAAGAAAACGGCTCTTTTTCCCATTTGGCAGGAGGAGAGGAAAACGCGATTGCGACCTATCAGGCTCTGCATGCGCTGAGTGCATATGCTTCCTTTACCAAAGGAGCAGGGTCCATTTTCGATTTTGAATCGCCCGGACCGCAGGAAACAGAAACAGGGACAGAAACAGAATCTGCCAAAGAAAGCGACACCCAACTCGCTGAAACTCAAACCGAAACTTTGAAAAACTCGGAAACCGAAACAGACAAAGAGCCTGAATCCGAATCAGAAGCAGGCTCATCTGAGTCCGGTCAGGAATCTTCGACAGAGTCGCTGCATGAGCCCGAGTCCGAATCGGAAAGAGACCGTGAATCGGATTCCCAAACGGATCCGGACCGGGAGTCCGAAACGAAAACAGTTTTGGAACCCGAAACCGAAACCGTTCGGGATTCGGATACAGTATCTACGGCCGAAAGTGAAACTCATTCCGGCTCTTCAAAAGGTTCACAGCCTGTCTGGAAGTGGGTGTTAGTCGGAGGCGTCGGCCTGCTCGGCGCATTGTCTGTATTGATTTTGTTCCTGACACATCATGCCAATCTCAAAAGGATACTCCCGATTCTGCTGATCACGGCAGCCGCCGTGACCGCGATCATTCTGTTCGTCAACATAGAAAGTGTTGATCAGCATTTTGCGCCGTCTCAGGCAGAGACTGACGGATCCGCTACGGAGACCGCTCAAACCGATCCCGGTTCGGAGAGCCAACCCAAAACAAAATCTGTAACCATAGAGATCCGCTGCTATAATGCTCTTCCCTATAACCTATTGATTGATTTGCCTGAAGATGGTATAATTCTTCCGAGAACAACGGTAGAGATCACCGATTCGACTTCCGTTTGGGATGTTTTGGATACCGCCACGCGCCGTGCCGGGATCCTGACCATCCATCGAGGCAGCAAGACCGGGGCCTATGTTGAAGCGATTGCCGGCCTGCATGAGATGGATTGCGGAGATCTTTCCGGGTGGGTCTACGTTGTGAACGGGATCCAGCCTTCAACAGGCTGCGGCAGTTACATCTGTCAGGACGGAGATGAGATCTACTGGGTCTACTCCTGCTCGCTGGGCACGGATGTACTGGAAGGCGAATACGATTGGAACTGATGTCATGGGAGGTTTGCCATGGACGAAATGATTGAATTGCTGAAAGACATTAAAGAACTGTTGAACAGTGTACTGGTTTCGTTGGACCGTTTGAACGATTCTCAGGAGAAAACGACCGATCTGCTGGGAGAAATCGTTAACGAAAACAACAATGACGAGTTGGTCGAAGCTGTTGACAACGTCAACGATACCGTCAATGAGATCCTGTCTGTTTTGGAAGGCGAAGAATGACTTTTGCTGAACTGTTTGTCACGTACGGCCCCGGTTTCTTTGCCGGATTGCTGTTTGGCCTTCTGCCTTTTGTACTCGGTCTCCGGTCTCATCGGGTAGCGTTGGCCATCTTTTCAGAAATTATCTGCATTGTTGCGGGCACTTTCTTTTCTTTGATCGGGGCTTTGTCCGGTTCTTTGACGATGACGATTTTCTTCCGTTATCTTGGTTTGCTCGTCGATGACGAGATCCGGGAGACATCGACCAAAGAAGCCGAGGAACTTGAGATGTCTCGCCTGGCCGAATTAAAGAAAGAAAACGAAAAAGAAAACTCTGATTCTTTGCAGCAGATTTTCATCACGGCCGCCAACCAGACTGCCATCCCTCTCGCGACCATGCTATATGAGAGACTGACTGCCATGGGCTATACGGTCGTGACTGACAACATCACGTTGACCCCTGCTGTCAAAGAATGCGGATTCTATACGTTACTTGACCAGTCCTCGGACATCCTGGCACTGCTGACACCAGGTTGCCTGCTCCCTGCAAACAAATCCGATCCCAGAAACGACCTGCAGCTGCAAGAAGAACTGGGCTATTGTCTTCAGGCTGAAAAGAACATTTTTTCCGTTCTCCTCCCTGGTTTTGAGTGGCCGGACACGTTGCCTCAGTCGTTGACTGCGCTCCAATTTACGAACGGGGCGCTGTACATGGGAAACAACCTGGACGCAGTCATTGAGCGGATTATCTACTGTTTGTCTTTTTCGTTGGCTTCGGAATCCGGTGAAAATGCAGCTGCTGCACCCTCTTCTGATGAGCAGGCCGCTTCAACGGTTCAGAAAATGACCGCACTTCTTGAATCCCCGTGAATATTTTTGATCCATAAAACAAGCCGCATATAAGATTGGAACGGATCCTTTCTTGTATGCGGCTTTTAAATTTACATGTTGGAATGCGGGAATCAGTGCGCCGGTGTGCCTTCGGGAACGGCATCATCCACAAAGATGAGTTTGCACCCGCATGCGTTATTCGTGGTTGCCAGCAACATGCCCTCACTCGTTACGTTGCAGATCCTGTTGGGTTTGAGATTGACGATGACCAGGATCTTTTTGCCCGTGAGTTCTTCGGGGTTGTAGTAGTCTTTGATGCTGGACATGATCGTTCTTTCCTTCAGCCCGTCAAACAGGGTCAGTTTCAGGCAGGCTCTTGATTTCCGGACGGTCTCGGCTTTGAGGATCTTACAGACCCTAAAATCCATCTGCTCGAATTGTTCGATCGTGATTTCCGGCTTGACCGGTTTGACTTCATCCGGCTCACCGAACGTTTTGTCCTCTGCCTCGACCGGGCAAGCATCAGCTTGCTGTTCGGCGGCTTTTTCTTCTTCGGTCTGCGGATATGAAAAATCCAACAGATCCACGTACTTCGCGGGATCGATAGCATAAAGGAACAGATAGAGTCTCGGCCCTTTATCCTTGTCTATCAGCAGCCTGTAAACATTTTGGAAGAATTCACCTTGTTTGGTTTTAAGAATTTTCGGATCGATATCTTCACCGTATACCGCCTTGGGAATGGCATACAGTTCTGTATTCAATCCATCCAGGTCATATCCGCCTTGACTGATCAGGTGATGCAGAAGCTGGATCTCTTTTTGGTGGTCTGCGTCCAAAGCGTTATAGACTTCGAAATTTCGGGTCGTACGCAGTCTGTTGACCTGATCCGGCGCACAAACTTCCAGCCAGTATTTGGCTCTTTCCAGTCTGTCTGCGAATTGAGCATAGCGATAAGGCTTTCCGATCTTCGCAAAAACGGTCTCGAGCATGTTCACGTTGAAATCAACGATCGAGCCCAATTGAACCAGCAGAGACATCGGGACCGTTTCAACCTGCCTGCCTTCGATCTGACAGTTATACATGATCGCCTGGACGGCCTCGTTGGCTGTTCCCTCTCTGCAGTCTGTCAGCATTTTATCGTATTCGAAGTATTGACGAAGGATCCCGTCGTCAAAGCAAAAATCAAACGCTTTGGTCGGTTCGGTCTTCGAATACAGCCACAAAATCATTTCAGGCAGATATAACTTCAGAAGGGTATCCGGAGTCATATTCAGTCCGGAAGATCCGGACATTTTGCCGGTCAGTCCCTTGATGCCGATAAATTCGTATCCCTGGAACAGCGGAGGCTCAATGCCGTAAATCTCTTTGGCAATGACTTTGGAAGTCTGATACGATCCCGTCGGAGACGCATGATCTTTGCCTCCCGGTTCAAAATCGACACCTTCATACATCCAGCGCATCGGCCAGTCAATCTTCCACGCCAGTTTGCAGTTGAAATCCTTGGTAAAGTCCCAGTCGCCTGAATGTCCGCATTCACAGGTATACTTGGCCTTGGTGCAGTCGTCACTGATCCAGGTGATCGTCGTGGTATCCTTTCGGCAGCAGGGACAATAGATGGCCACCGGATAATATCTGTCTCTTTCGCCTTCTTCCGCGTCCTGGGTCCGGAACGAATCCAGAATATCGAAAATCTGTCCCCTCTTTTTCAGGGCTGTGATCAGATGCGGAGCGTATTTGCCGGAACGGTTCATATCCGCCTGATACCGATAGTCCAGTTTGATTCCAAACTGCTTCACGGCCTGTTCAAACTCGTTTTCAAAATATTTAGCATAATTCGGAGCGGGATCATCTTTGAAAGGATTGCGCACGTCCACATAGGGGCGTCCCACGTTTTCATCCATGTCTTCGTTTCCCGGAACGGCTTTCACATTGGCCGGCACGTGTCTGAATCTGTCGAACTCATCCCAAGAAAACAGCAGTCTGGCTCTTTTCCCTTTCTTTTCAAGGGCTTTCACAACGAACAGACTGGTTGCGATATCTCTGAAATTACCGATATGGATAGAGCCGGACGGACTGATCCCGGCTGCGCAAACATATTCTTCCTTATTCGGATTACGCGCGATGATCTTTTCTGCTATTTCTTCTGACCAATGCATGATTGTCTCCTCGAACATCTGAACTCTTGTTGCTGCCACAGCAGCCTTATTCGGGTTATTATACCATTATTTTTATTCTTTTTGTTCGCTTTTTCTGGGATTCGGCCTTTTTTTCTGCCTTTGTTTCATCGACCGTATCCCCACATGATTGACTCGACCCGTCTTTTTGGATATAATGAAGGCAAAGACTGGATCAGGAGGATTTCTGCCATGGAAGAAAAAACGATTCTTGATGACAAGCTTTTTCTCAAACAACTGAATTCATCTCCTGTAGGGTCTTTTCTCTTTTTCGGGGAGGAAGACTATACCAAGAACTATTGTCTGGACATGGCCAGAAAAGCCGTGATCACAGATCCTGCTTTTGCTCTGTTCAACGAAACCGTTCTGGACGGGAACGACCTGGATCTGGATATGCTCAAATCTGCCGTTGAGACCCTTCCTTTCATGGCCGACAGCCGCTTGATCGTCGTTCGCCCCTTTAGACCGGATTTGCTGAAAAAAGAAGAAGCGGAAACCTTATGCGACATCCTGGCTCAGGCCCAAAACTCTCAGAATCTGACCATTTTGGCCTGCCCTAACGATGTCTCTCCGGATGACAAAAAGAATTCCGTATTCCAGGAACTGTCTCAGTACCTGACTCCGGTTGCGTTTCGTAAAAGCACCCCGGATCGGCTCGCCGTCTGGGTTCAAAAACATTTTGCGGCCAACAACGTCAACGCAGACAAATCGATCTGCGACGCCCTGATCCGGCGCTGCGGGACGTCTATGTACCCGCTGTCTCTGGAAATCGACAAAATATCTTACTTCGTGCTGGCTTCGGGGAGAACCGCAGTTGCGCCTCAGGATCTGGAAGAAGTTTCTACTAAAGACGCGTCTGTAGGGGCGTTTGATCTGAGCAATGCCCTTTTGGCTAAGAAAAAAGACGATGCGCTGCGCATTTTGCAGAATCTCCGCTTCAACAAAGAAGATCCCATCAAAGTGCTCAGCATGGTGTCATCCGTCTTTTGCGACCAGTTGGAGATCCGGGCGCTGATGGAAGAGGGCATGCCCAAATCCGAGATCGCCGCATCTCTCAAAATGCATGAATACAAAACAGGACTCTATATGAATGCGCTCCGAAACGTCTCTGTTCAGGACGTCAGGAACATCCTGAAGATCTGCTCCGACGCGGACGCTCTCATCAAGAAAGGTCGCTCGGGCTTCGAGGCTCTGGAATATTTGGTCTGCGCAATCTAAGTTGTTTAGGGAGGTTGGTTACCCATGGCAGTTCGCCGTTATACAGCAGGAAAGATCATTTCCCTTGTTTTCAAAATCATCTTTGTCGCTCTCGTCGTCTTTGTCTTCGGGCTTCTGATCTGGCGTATGTTCTCATCTAAAGTGCCGTCGGCCATGAAATCACTTACGATCACAGACAAAACGGTTCAAAGCTATCAGATCTATCTTGAAGAGAAGGAACTTTACGACAGCGACAAGAACGCCTATGCCGCTCAAAAAGGCACAGACGAGGCGCCGGTTTTCGCATATTATCAGGAACAGGCCGAGATCACCCGCTCAGATGACGCTTACGGCTATTTTGCGATCAATCAGGTCGTCATCATTCCGGAATCCAACCAGGTTCAGGTGCTTTTCCGCTACAACAAAAGCACTCTGAAGCATGTGGCCGAAGATTTTGAACTGGACAGCGTTCCGGATGCTACAGAACAGCCTTTTGATATTTCCCTTTTGATCACGACACAGGGAGGCGGAGCTCAGACCCGTGTGGTTCCCACGTCCGTCACGACCAAGATCACGACACTGTATTGTTATTACCGCTTTGTTTTCGACGGAGTCGACATAGACCCGGAAACGACGGAAGGCGTTTTCCTGGACGTTTATTACAAGGAGCGCGTGAACTACGACGCTCGACCCTACGGCACACTCTGTATCTACGATTACAAATCCAAGAACATCCCTTTCAAGCTATCTTCATCTGATGAGAAAGCCCTGAAGCAGGCCGCGGAAAAGCAAAATTGAGCCTTCTCGATCCAAAAAGTCAACACCCCCGGGCGCCCGTCGCTCGGGGGTTTCCGTTTGTTGGTTTTCCAAAAGGGCCGGGATTCCTGTGCTATGACCGGAAAAAGCCCCTTCCCTCCTTATATTTCGGCCTCAAAAACTTGACTGACTTTTCAAGCTATGCTACAATAACAACAGCCTTTCAGGCACCATTACTTCAACAAACCAGAGGACATGAACATGGCAGAATTAAAACGCCTCGATGAATCCTTATTCACGACAGCTTCCTGCATCACGCGGTATCCGGAACCGATCCTTTCCTACAAGGACGTCCCGTACCAATCGGCCCTGACGTTCAACGCAGGCGTCATGAAAAAAGACGGAAAATATATTATGATCTTCCGGAACGACGTGGGGGATTTTGAAGCCCAGCGTCTGTTCCCGAACAAAAGCGGCAGCATCACCAACCTGGGACTCGCATTTTCGGATGACGGTATCCATTGGGATGTTCAACCCGATCCCTGCTTCGATCTTCGCAACGACGAGATCATTCGCGCATACGATCCGCGTCTGACCTGGATCGATGACGAATACTGCATTTGCTTCGCCGTGGACACCCGTCACGGCGTGTGCGGCGGTATGGCCACCTCCAAAGATCTGAAACATTTCGACATCAAATCCATCTCCGCTCCTGACAACCGGAACATGGTACTGTTCCCGGAAAAGCTGAACGGAAACTACGTTCGTCTGGAACGTCCGATGCCGGTCTATTCCCGCGGCGGACATTTCTTCGACATCTGGCTGTCCGAGTCTCCGGACCTCGTTTATTGGGGCAAATCCCGTTTGGTCATGGGAACCGAGGACGTTCCGTTCTGCAATGACAAGATCGGACCCGGTGCACCGCCTATCAAGACAGATAAGGGCTGGCTCATCGTGTTCCACGCCGTAGACATCGATCCGGAACGCGGCAAGAACGGTTGGGAACCGGTTTGGAAGAAACGCTATGTCATCGGTATCGCTCTCCTGGATCTGAAAGATCCTTCCAAGGTCATCGGTATGTCCAAACGCCCGCTCATCGTTCCCGAAGGCTTCTATGAACGGGAATACGGGTTCCGTGCAAATGCTTTGTTCCCTTGCGGCATGCTTCTGGAAGAAGATCAGACCGTCCGCATTTACTACAGCGCCGGAGATGCGATCGTCCGCATGGCTACCGCCAAGTTGGATGATCTGCTGGCTCTTTGTACCGAACCGAGAAAGTGAGCGGATCGCAAAGTGCTTCAGTTCATCTATAAACCCTGCTCCATCGTTGTCCGCCCTTTTGAGGACCGGGAGATCAAATATGCCTTTCACGATATTGACGGCACCCATTCCCTGATTCGGAATTGGCCGCCTGTCATGAGCATCGTGCTGGATTATGTTTCCAGAAACGGCGTCCCGGACGGATACGACAGTGAGGAAAACGCCTTGAAGCTGATCGATTTGGCCGGAACGAAACCGCTGCCCGAAACCGACCGCTTCTGCGTGGAATCCGCGGGGCTTTCCGCATTGACCCAGATGGAATGGGCAATCCGCCGAGCTATCGAAGCGGGTATTGAAAAAGTTCCCTGCGACCTTGAGGACAACCGGCGCAAAATCGCCGCGATCGGAAGTGGCGAAGAGATCTTTCAGACCCCGGACACTCCGGAGCTGACCGCCTTCCTGGAGGCACACACGCCGAGGCTTTTCAAATTCTATGAGCGTGTCCTCAACGGATTCTGCAGAGACAAAAACCTGGAGATCGCCAAAAAAGACCCGGATCGCTTCATCGTAAAAGGATCGATGGCGTTTCTCAAAACGTTGCGGGATGCCGGAGTCAAGAACTATTTCGTGACCGGAGCCGTCGTGGAACGCGGCATGGGTATGTGGGAAGAAGTTGAAACGCTCGGCTTCAAAACCGGACCCGGGGAGATCGTTGAAAATATCATCGGCTCCACATGGACGGAAAAACTCCCGAAAGACATGATCATGAACCGTCTGCTCGCCAAACTGGGCGCAGACGGAGCAAACGTTCTGGTCACGGGCGACGGCCGGGCAGAGATTTCCGCCGGCGCCGCCATGGGGGCCCTGTGTCTGAGTCGTCTCGGCGCCGAAGAGGAATACAAAAGAACTCTTCACAAGCGTCTGGGCACTCACATGATCGTGAGCGACTTTACAGATCCGGATCTCATGAACCTCCTCCGCTTCTAAAACAAAACAGTCCGTTTGGCCTCTCGGCTTTTCGGACTTTTTTGTTTCTCTGCCTTTGCGCGCCTTTTATACGCGCGCGAATTAAAAATTTTTCTTGACAAAGTCGCTTTGTTGTGATAGAATGGCGATACCTCTGCGAATGGGGTCTGAATCTGCGCCGATTTTCAGCCCGGTTTCAGAGGGAGGTACACAGCATTCATTCGAATGCAAATAAAACAAGGAGGTGCCGCTAAATGGCTAACGACACGAGGATCAAAATTACTCTTGTCTGCAGCGAATGCAAGCAGAGAAATTACAACACAAAGAAAAACAAGAAAAACGATCCGGACAGAATTGAGCTCAAGAAATACTGCAAATTCTGCCGCAAGCACACTCTCCACAAAGAGTCAAAATAAGCTAGGGGGTTTCAAGATGTCTATTCTAAACAAGAACCGCATCTTATCGCTTTTGCTGGCTTTGACCGTTTTGGTTGCTTTGTGTTTTTCCGTTTTTTCGATTCAGATTTTTGCTGAACCCGAGTCAGACTCCGAAACAGAAGTCGAGTCCGAAGGCGAAAGCGAAAGCGGAGTGATTACGACCGGTGAGTCCGAAAGTGAATCAACCGGCGAATCTGAAAGCGAAGCCGAATCTTCTGGTGAAACAGAAAGTTCCACGACTCCCGCAACGACAGATGATACTTCCGATAATTCCGATAACGGCGTGAATGTCGGACAGATCGTTTCATTCGTCATTCTGGGCGTTCTGGTCGTCGGTGTGATCGTTTTCTGTATCATCCGCAGAGAAAAGGTCGGAAAATTCGTTAAAGCTTTGAACAGCGAAAGAAAAAAGATTGTTTGGTATCCATGGCCGCAGACAATGAAGAGCACAGCAGTTGTTGTGGTTGTGGTATTGATCATCGCAGCGGTTATCGCTGCTTTGGACTTTGCGTTCTCACAAGGTGTTAACGCTCTTAACACAATCATCTGACGTGTATGAGCAACATTGAGGACATGAAGGCTGCCGGGCCCAAATGGTATGTGGCGCACACTTATTCGGGTTACGAGCAAAAAGTAAAAGCCAGTCTGGAAAAAATCGTTGAAAACAGAGGTTTGGGCGATAAAATTCTGGACATTCAAATTCCGATAGAAACCGTCACGACAAAAGATGGCGACAAGGAAAAAACGACTGAACACAGAATTTTTCCATGCTACGTTTACATCAAAATGATCATGAGTGACGAGACATGGCACGCCGTGAGAAACATCACCGGTGTGACAGGATTTGTCGGACCCGGATCGAAACCGACTCCCCTTTCCGATCAGGAAGTGGCCGCATTGGCCGTTGAACAGGTCGAGAAAGTTGAACTTGCTTACCAGGTCGGAGACACAGTTGAAATCAAACGTGGCTTGATGGAAGGCAATCGAGGCGTGGTTCAGTCCATTTCTGAAGATCAAAAGATCATTACCGTCCTTGTCAACCGTGGACGCAGAGATATGGCTTTTGAAGTTAGCGCAGACGACGTCGGTCGTGTCGCGCAGTGATTTAAGTTTTGCCGCTTAGATCATGTTTGTGGGAGGAAGAAATCTGATAACTTCCGTATCTAACCACATTTTGGAGGTATTAACACTATGGCAAAGAAAATTTTGGGCTATATTAAACTCCAGCTCCCTGCTGGTAAAGCTACTCCCCAGCCGCCTGTTGGCCCGGCTCTCGGCGCATATGGATTAGCAATTCCTGTATTTACAAAGGACTTCAACGAAAGAACGAAAAACGACATCGGTTTGATTATCCCTGTCGTCATCACCGTTTATGCTGACCGTTCCTTCTCTTTCATCACGAAAACTCCTCCCGCAGCTGTTCTGATCAAGAAAGCTGCCGGAATTGAGTCCGGTTCCGGTGTTCCGAACAAGACCAAAGTTGCTTCTATCACCAAAGAGCAGGTCAAGAAGATCGCTGAAACCAAGATGCCTGACTTGAATGCCGCTTCTCTGGAAGCCGCTATGAGCATGGTTGCCGGTACAGCCCGCAGCATGGGCGTTACCGTTGTTGACTGAGGAGGTGCATGGTAATGGCTAAATTCGGAAAGAAATATCAAGACAGTGCAAAACTGCTGGAAAAGAGCAAATTGTACGATCCCGCTGAGGCTCTGGCTCTTGCTTGCCAGACGTCCAAAGCAAAATTTGATGAAACCATCGAAGTTCATGTACGTCTCGGCGTTGACTCCCGTCACGCAGATCAACAGGTCCGTGGTGCCGTCGTTCTTCCTAACGGAACAGGCAAAAAGGTCCGCACGCTCGTTTTGACCAAAGGCGATAAGGTTCAGGCCGCTTTGGATGCAGGCTCCGACTACGCAGGCGGTCAGGAATATGTTGACAAGATCATGCAGGAAAACTGGTTCGAGTTTGACGTCGTGATCGCCAGCCCGGATATGATGGGTCTGGTAGGCCGTTTGGGTAAAGTCCTCGGTCCGAAAGGCTTGATGCCTTCTCCCAAGGCCGGAACCGTTACTCCGGATGTCGTTCGTGCCGTTTCAGAAGCTAAAGCCGGTAAGATCGAATACAGATTGGATAAAACAAACATCATCCACTGCCCGATCGGCAAAGCCTCTTTCGGTGCCGAAAAGCTCCAGGCCAACTTTGATACATTGCTCGGTGCGATCATCAAAGCAAAGCCGGCTGCCGCTAAAGGTCAGTACATCAAGAGCTGCGTTGTTGCTTCAACAATGGGCCCTGGCATTAAAATCAACCAAACGAAGCTCAGCTAAAAAGAGCTCTCATGCAAGGTCGGGATGCTCCCGACCTTGTTTTTCATCATTTCGAAAGGAGGAATAGCTTTGCATATCAAGAAGTTCTCAGATTGGTCCGGGCTGTCAAAAGCAACGGCCATCGTGTCCGGTGTCTGCCTGCTCGTTTCCCTGCTGGCTTTGATCTGGCACGGGTTTGCTGATTTTTATACGTCGCACATCTATATTTGGATCAGTGTTCCGATCGCATGGTTTTCCTCCGTCATGCCTTTTTCTCTGATCGGATGGTTGAGCGTGTGGAGGATCCCGCTCCTATGTATCATCTGCGCACTCTTTGGCATCGCGCTGTTTGTGTTCAGAAAGCATAACACCTTGGTCCTCAAGATCGGCGTTCCCGTCGTTTTCGTTTCAACCGTTCTTTTCCTGCTGTCGCTGATCGGATCCGCTTTCTACGACACGGCCAGCTATACCGTTCCCTTTTTTGTGGCCTGCGGGGTGAGCCTTGTTTTCATCGTCTTCGTAGCGATCCTCAATTCGCACCTTTCTCCGGAAATATGGAAAGTTTGGTTCAAGACCGGCGAGATCACTTTGATCACTGCAGTTTCGATCCTCGTCTTCCTTTGCCTGATCCCGGTGCTGACGACCACGATCACAGATCAGCACCAAAAGCAGGATGTCACCTATTCTCAGGCGGACATGGTCAATTACGGACTCAGCTGTCTTGACGACATGGAAGTCGCCTATCATGAAATGATTGCGATCTGCGGCAGTCCGGACAAAGTCAAGTTTCCTGTTTATGACGAGTTAAAGGATGATCTGATCGCAGCCATGCGGTCCGCTTCCGACACTTTCCCGTCTTTGAAGGGTTATTACCCCGATGTCCGCTTCTACTCCCCCAACAATCCGATCTTTACCGGTAATATCGTCGGATTGTTTGTCCCGGGGACCGAGGAGATCCTGATCAAGAACAATTTGCGCAACTCGGAATATCCTTCCGTCATTGCGCACGAATATGCGCACCTGAAAGGTTTCCTTCGCGAAAGCGAGGCGGATTATATTTCGGACTACGTGTGCATCAATTCGGATAACCCCTGGATACGCTATAGCGGTTATTACAACATTTTCTCCAGAATGCTTTCTGTCCTCCGGTCTCTTCAGAACACTCAGGACTATAACGTGCTGGTGCTTCGGTACAACAAAATGTTCAATGATGCCAAGGGGGTGCTCTATCTGACCCCGGATGAAGGCCCCATCGCTGATTATGTTGACTCTTTCCAGCCGGGCGAACTGGAATCGCTGTCTGCCGACTTGACGATCGAATTGACGGTTCCTGCTGAACAGTATGCGTCGGTTCGTGAACGGCTGCTCAAGGATTCACTGAGCCACATCTCGTGGGACATCAGCGTCACCGAGGCAAACCGCTACTCGTTGGATTCTCTGCTCTGCGACATGACCATCCAGGCCTCGCTGGGCGAACTGCTGATGACTGAAGTCGGTCCTGCTGTTTTTGATGATCTGAATCAATTGCTTGAGGAATTTCGCACGTCATACGGCGAGCGGGCTGACTGGTCTCTGTCGGTCCGGCGGGCACTCGGCTTCTCTCCGGAGGAATATCTGGATCAGCTCAAGACAGACATTGATAGCACGATGCGGACCAGAGAAGGCGTTCAGTCGCTGATCGTCACGCTGTCGCTTCAGCATTTGTTCAACTCGACAGATGAGTATGTTCCGTTCATTCAGTCCATTCAAGCACAGGGAAAAGATCTGCAGACCGCTCTGCAGGATGTGGCTGAAGATGCCGTCAGTGTGTCCTTCTCCTGGACCGGCTCTGCTTCCCTGTCCGAGCCTGAAACGCTGAATGTCTTCATTCATGTGTCTCTGCCTTCAGATGCTGTTCCGGACGATCTGGCCGATCTGCTCCAAGAAAAGATTCCCGCCATGTCGACCCGGGATTACTGCGGTGCGACCGTCACGTTGGAAACCAGGAAGACCGCGGCCGAACTGGCCGCCGAGGAGGCAGAACGGCAAAAACGCCGTGATCAGGCAGAATCTGTTTTTGAACCCGTCGGCTACTTCTCTTTCTCCTCCGCCACGTCTGACTATGCGACATCGATCCGCTATTTGATGGAAACCTATCTAGAGGAGAAGGAGGCGTCATGACGAAAGATCAAAAAAGGGCCCTCTGTGTGGTCCAAAAACTGAAAGATCTGTATCCTGACGCAGTTTGTGCGCTTCACTACGAAGGAGATCCTTGGCGTCTGCTGGTCATGGCGCGGTTGTCCGCGCAATGCACAGATGCCCGGGTCAACATCGTCTCTGAAGAGTTGTTTGATCGCTATCCAACGCCTTCTGCCATGGCCGATGCAGATCTTGAAGAATTGGAAAACATCCTGAAGCCCTGCGGACTCTATCATGCTAAGGCCCGGAACGTCAAAGAGGCCAGCCGCATCGTGGCTGTCCGCTACAACGGTTCGATCCCTGACAATATGGACGAATTACTGGCCCTTCCCGGCGTCGGCCGGAAAATTGCGAACCTCCTGCTGGGAGATGTTTTTCACAAACCCGCCATCGTTACGGATACACATTGCATCCGGATCTGCGGCCGTTTGGGATTCTATCCGGAGTCTTTGAAGGTCCCCTATCAGGTCGAAAAGATCCTGGTTGCTTTGATCCCTCCCGAGGACAGTTCCGACTTTTGCCACCGGCTGGTCATGTTTGGAAGAGACACTTGCACGGCTTTGTCTCCAAAATGTCCGGGATGCCCGCTGTCAGACTGCTGTGAGCATTATCATAAGCTTTGAAAAACGAGCCCTTCCGTGGAGAGGGGCTCGTTTCTTGTTATTTTGATTTGTCCATCGCGGCCTGAATGGCGGCGATGCATGCGGCCCGGTAACCGTTCTTTTCCAAGGCCATGACGCCTTTGATCGTCGATCCTCCCGGTGAGCAGACCGCGTCTTTCAATTCTCCGGGAGCCTTCCCTGTTTCGAGTTGCAGCTTGGCCGCTCCGAGAATCATTTGGGAAGTCAGCCTGTAGGCCTGTTCTCTGGGGATCCCGTAAGAAACCGCGGCATCCGCATAGGCTTCGATCATCAGATCGACAAACGCAGGTCCACAGCCTGTCAATGCTCCGCCTATCCCCATCAGATGCGTCGGCAGGTCGACCACAAGGCCCATCTTGGAAAACCAATTCATGATCTCTTTGCGCTCTTGCTCCTCCAGCGTGTTGTCCGATTCGAACAGCATGACGCCTTCGCCCACCTGTGCAGGGGTATTGGGCATGACGAACTGAATCCGAACGGAGGGATCCAGAATCGTTTGATATTTCTTCAGATCCCAGCCCAAGGCGATGGAAAGGAGGGCCTTCCCGCGCAAGTCATCTTTGATCTGCCCCAAAAGCTTTTCGATTTGATAGGGCTTGCATGCCATGATAACCACGTCCGCATTTTCAAGAGCCTGCTGAGGAGAACGGCAAGGAATGAAACCGATTTCTTTTGACCGTTTCTCAAGTTTTTCATAATGAGGTGCATAAGCATAGATCCGGGTTGAATCAAACCCGGCTTTTTGACGCAATGCGCCCGCTATGGCGCTGCCCATATTGCCCATGCCCAGGAAAGCAATCTTACAAGTTTTCGTATCCATGGGCTCGACCTCCTTTTTTATCACAGATTGGGATTCTTGAGCACCGGGAAATCCACGTGCCTCAATCCGTATTGTTTAACCATTTGTTCGGCGACTTTCAGCGACTCCAGATCCGCTGTCACGTCCGGAGAATGAGCATCGCATCCAAACACGCACAGGGCATGCTGCTTGCCTGCCTGCTCCCAGAATTTCGGGTTCGGATAAGCACGCTTTCCGCGAATACCCAAAAAATTGATCTCTAACGGTGTTTCGGTCTCCAAAGAACAATCGATCAGCCGGCTGACCTGTTTGGCGTATACATCCGGATCGCCTTTGAACGGCATCATGTCCGGATGAGCCACATATGTGAATTTGCCCGTTCTCATCCCTTCGCTGACCTGATCGACAAACCGGGCCAGACGGGACTCATCGTCCGTTTCCATCCCGGAAGGCTTTTCTCCGATCTCGTTGCCCAGGAAGTGCTGACCCATGATCAGATATTCGATGCCATAGGGCCGGATATAGTCCAGAAAATCCTGAAACAGTTCCGGATAGTATTCCACTTCCAGCCCGATCCGGATCTTGATCTGGCCTGCGTATTCCTCTTTCAGCGCGCGCAACGTTGTCACATAGTCTTCGAAACGTTCCGGTCTGATCCTAAATCCGGAATAATAGCCGGGCGTGTGAAAAACCATCGGCGCATGATCGGAAAAGCCCAGTTCGACCAATCCCGCGCGGATCGCATTTTCAATATATTCCCGTTCGTCCCCCGTCGCATGATTGCAACGTGTCGTATGGGTATGATAATTGGCTAGCAGCATCAGTATCTCAACTCGATTCCGTCTCTTCTGAAGGCTTCGTGCGAGCGTTGCTCACCTTTGACGATATATTTCGTTTCCGGGAGCAGATACTCTGTTTTCACGCGTTTCTGGTCGTCCTCACAGATCAGTTCACGCCATCCCCAGGAAGCGAATTGCCCTTCAAAGGCGTGAGAATATGCATAATTCCCTGTTCGAACGAGACATTTGTTGTGGAATTCGGCGCCAAGCGAAAAGATCCTGGATTCGTGCGTATGGCCGGCAAACAGGCAAAGGATGTCCGGGTCGGCCAGCAGATCTTTGAATTCCTGTGTTTCCTGTCCCACATAAAAATCATGTGCGCAGAGGAAGAATTTCTTCCCCGGGTTTTCCGCCATGATTTTCTTGACATAATCTACTTTGACGGGTTCATACGTTCCGTCGCTGTGGAAATCCGGTCCCAGATGTCCCGAAAATGTATCCAGCATGATGAATACATACGGGCCGTACGGCACTGTAAAGTACCGGTCTGTTCCGACAATCGCTTTCCATGTTTCAGGGGCATATTGCTCGTGGTTGCCGGGCAGCATGTAGAACGGAGCGGGCAATTGTGAAAAATATTTTTTGATGATATTGGCGGTGTTGCTGATATGCCCCGGGTTCAGATACGAGCCGCCCTCCGCACACACCCAAAAGTCCAGCGAATAGTCGCCGAGGAACAGGACCATGTCATAGGGGCTTTTTTCATAATCCTCATTCAGTTCCTTGATCATTTTGTCCAGTCTCTGTTCACTGGTCATTCCGAACCAGTTCAAATGGCAAAGATGCACATCGGAGAGCATGATCACTCTTTTTGTTTTCATTTCGGGCATATAGAGTCCTCGCTTTCTCTGCTTTTTTCGTTCAAATTATAGCATTACAGAATGTAGAAATCAATACGCGCGCAAAACTCTTGTCCCTTTGTCTGTTTTTCCTGCCCTCTCGGTCCTTTTTTGGTGTATAATGAGATTATCGAAGACCAAAGGAGTTTATCATGCCCGACAGACATCGTTTCCAAGGGGTTTGGATCCAAAACCCTCGGTTTGCAGAGCTGACGCCGATCGATGTATTTCACAAGGAGCATTCGCCGAAAGCGATCGCCCCTGTGCCCGAAGATACACTCAACAACCACACCTGGTTCATCCGGAAATTCAACCTGGGTCCGGATGTCAAAACCTTAAAAATCGATATCAGCGCGGATGATTATGCCCGTGTCTATCTCAACGGACATCTGCTCGGGGTCGGCCCTGCCCAGGCATACGCAGAGGACTATCAATATAACACATACCGGGTGACGGACGGGCTGGTCGCCGGCGAAAACATACTCGCCGTCCACGTATTTTACCAAGGTCTGCGCAACAGAGCTTACCAGAGCGGCGACAATCGCGAAGGCATGATCGCAGACGTTTTTGCAGACGGTACGTTCCTCTTCGGCACGGACCCTCAATTCCTCTGCCGTGAAGCACCGGAATATCTGGCAGGATATAAGCAGGGATACGATACAGCTTTTGCCGAAAATCTGGATATGAGGAAGTCTTTGGGCAACAGCGCCCAGGGAGAAGGCTCGGGTTGGGTCCCCGCCTGCGTACGGGAAGATTTGGGCTATCTGTTCAGAAGCATGCCTGATCCCGGGCTCGACCTCCATGAAATTAATCCTATCCGGACCTCTTTCGTGGGCGGAAACGATCGCGTTTTATTCATGGATTTCGGCGAAGAGATCTCCGGAACGTTGCATCTAAGGCTTCACGGTCCCGCCGGATCGGTCGTTCGCGTGCTGTGCGGCGAGGAAACGGAAGAGACCGATTACGAGATGCCTCGCTATAAAATGCGCTGTAACTGCACATATGAGGAGTTCTGTACCCTCTCGGGAAATCCCGCAGGCGACGATTTGGTTTTCTTTGACAGCAAAGGATTCCGCTACGCCCGCATTGAATTGCCGGAACATACCGAATGGTTGCCGAAAGGCTATACTGCAGAAGTCCGGCGCAGAACGGGCGGCGTGCCATGCGTGCGTTTCGAAACGGACAACCGTGATCTGTCGGCCGTGCTGCGTCTATGCGAAAAGACATTGGTCTGCGCCGTAGGCGATTCGATCCCGGATTGCCCCCAAAGAGAAAAAGGCCAGTATCTGGGCGATTTCACCGTAACAGGCCTTGCCTATTTGTATCTGACCGGCGATTGGGCGACTTACAAGAAAACAGCTCGGGATTTTACGGATTCGACTAAAATCTGCCCCGGCATGATGGCTGTCGCTCCGGGTTCTTTCATGCAGGAAATCGCCGATTATTCCCTGCAGTTCCCTCTCCAGATCTGGAATGGTTACCGATATGCCAAAGACAAGACCTTTTTGAGAGAGAATCTCCCCTATATCGAGGGCATTTTAAATCACTTCCGCCAGTTTGAACGTCCTGACGGACTGCTCCAAGGCGTCAGCGACAAATGGAATCTTGTGGACTGGCCCGCAAATCTGAGAGACGGTTACGCGGTCCCGCTCCCCAAGCCGGTTCCGCCGGACTGCCTGCACAATGTGATCAACGCCTTCTGGGTCGGCGCACATATCGTGACAGACCGAATCCGCAAAGAACTGGATCTTCCCGAATTGACCGGGATCCACAAGCTGGTCCGTTCCTTCAACGCTGCCTTTTTCGATGAAGAAAAAGGGTTGTACCGGGATGGCCCGGGCTGCGATCATTATGCTCTTCATTCTAATGTGCTGCCCGTCTTCTTTGGATTTGCCAAACCGGAATCTTTGGATTCGATTCATGCCCTGATCCGCGAAAAGGGATTGGCCTGCGGCATCTATTTTGCGTATTTCGTACTCAAGGCTTGCGCGCTTCTCCATGATTACGACCTGGTGCTGGAGTTGATCACGCAAAAAAGCGATCACAGCTGGATGCATATGTTGGATCAAGGTGCAACGACCCTGTTTGAAGCCTGGGGCAAAGAACAAAAAGGAAATGTCAGCCTCTGCCATCCCTGGGGTTCCGCTCCGATCATCGCAGCATACGAATCCTTGGCTCCGAATCGTCCTGATATCGTTTCAGTTGTCAGTTTAAAGAAATGAGGTGTCTCCGTTGAGAGGAAAATTCATAGTCATCGAAGGTCTGGACGGAAGCGGAAAAAGCTCGATCGCAAAAGACCTGACCAAATTGATCAGCGAAAAGACCGGCGCCGCATGTTTATATGAACGCGAACCTTATGACGAAGATCCTGCCGGCAAGGTGATCCGGGCTTCTTTAGCCAAAGAAATCTCGGTCGAGCCTGAAACCATGGCCTTTCTGAATGTGGCGTCCCGTATCGAGCATATCCACCATCTGAAGCCGATACTGGACGGAGGGACTTCTGTCGTTTG
This sequence comes from uncultured Ruminococcus sp., assembly GCA_902797125.1. Classification (GTDB taxonomy): domain Bacteria; phylum Bacillota; class Clostridia; order Oscillospirales; family CAG-272; genus RUG14240. Next base: position 443 of record CADBRS010000023.1, on the reverse strand, counting down.
CGACCGCTACTATCTGTCCAATATGGCCTACAATCAAACAGACGCCCTGAGCATGGAGGCAATCTACGATCTGAACCGTGTCTGCCTGAATATGCTCAAGCCCGACCTTGTTCTCTTTTTGAACGTTTCCATTGAGGAATCGAGAAAGAGACGGGCCAAAGACGCATCCAGAGCCCAGGCGGAACTCTACGAAACCGATGCGATCCAGCTACAGGTAAGGAACAGGTTCGGGCAGATCCTTGCTTTTCTTCAGGACAAGGAAACCATCGTTACGATCGATGCTTCGAAGGATTATGCGTCCGTTCTGGAAACAGTCTGGGCAACCGTTCAAAATATCTTATAAGCAAAAAAAGCAGGCGGGATTCCCCGCACCTATCATAGGGAAACTTTCTTAACAGTCGAATTGAATAGTGATTTGTTTCCCTGCGGGGCTGTGCTGTTTG
>CADBRS010000022.1 GCA_902797125.1 uncultured Ruminococcus sp. | reverse complement strand
TTCCGCGCTCAGCGAAATATCCGGTTCCTCTTTTTGGAGTGGATCGTAGGGGACGCCTCTGTCTTTGAAAGTCATCAAAACGCCCTTAGATTCGGTCGTCGGTTGGACCGTGATCTCGGCCTCGCCTTCCCCATTCGGATATGCGTAATGTGCAATATTGCTGAAGATTTCATCGAGCGCCACATCGATCTGGGTCTGGATCTTAAAAGGACATTCCATTTCTTCCAGACAGCCGTTGACAAAGTCGACCAGTTCATCCATCTTTGCAACGTCTGCACGAACCCGGATCGTTTTCCCTGCGGGACCGTTGTTTTTCTTTCCGTTGAACGTCAGGCAGAGCATGGTCAGGTCATCGAACTGGGGAGCGTCTCCGACGAATTCCATCACCTTCTCCTTCATACCTTTCAGCGTTTCTTCGGGAGACAGGGTTTGCATAGAATTCAAGGCTTCGATCATACGCTCGGTGCCAAACAGTTCCTCTTTGACGTTCGTAGCCTCAGCTAGTCCGTCTGTATAGATGAAGATCTTAGAACCTGGTTCGAGTTGGATCTCATAATCTTTGTATTTTACGCCCGGCATACCGCCTATCACGAAGCCGTGTTTATCTTTGAACAGTTCAAAACTATGTTCAGTGTGCTTGAAAACCGGATATTCGTGGCCTGCGTTGGCGGCGGTCAGTTTGCCTGTCGAAACGTCCAAAATGCCAAGCCAAACCGTAACGAACATCTCTTCCCTGTTGGTCGCACAAACCTGATCGTTGACGAATGCCAGTATCTTTCCGGGATCCTGAAAACGGGACGCGGTCGTCTTGATAAGGATCTTCGTGGCCATCATGTACAAAGCGGCAGGAACACCTTTTCCTGAAACGTCCGCCATGACCATAGCCAGGTGGTCATCATCGATATCGAAGAAATCGTAGAAATCCCCGCCGACTTCCTCGGCAGGATCCATCGTCGCATACAGATCGATCTCTTCCCGGTTCGGGAACGGCGGGAACATGCTGGGCAGCATGCTCGCCTGGATCTTGGTTGCCAGATTCAATTCGCTTTCAGTCGATGCAAACGTTTTCTCTCTTTCCGCAACGACGACGACGTAAATCAGAACGACGGAAATCAGCATGGCGGCAAAAGATGTGGTAATGCCGACCGCACGAACCGCAACAGCCTGATTGGCCAACGGGATCAGGATGAACGAAGCCATGATCAGTTTGGTCTTTTTCGGAGCCTTCGAGACGAACAGTCCGATGACAAAAACCACCAAAGCAACCGCCAGGAAAACCTGACTGTAAATAAAGAGATCCGTCCTTTGATAGAAACCCTCCTCGTCCACATAGAAGAAGAGCGGATAAAACAAATTGACGATGCAGCTGATCGCCGTCGGAACGTACAGAATGTTGAGAAGCAGATTGCATGCGTTCATGAATTTGCCAGTCAGATTCAGCGCACCCTTCACGTATCTCCAGAAAAAGAAGATCAGCACGGAACTGTTGAGATAATACAAGACGTTGATGATCAGATTCAAGGTGCGAAAATCCTTGAGTCCGTTCAAAGACCAGCATCCCACATCCAAAAACAGTTCAAAAGCGATCACTGTGATCAGAACAACGAAGACCCGGTAGTATTCGTTCTGTCCTTCCCTGTTCATCATGATGCCGATCAGCAAAACGATCGCGATCGCAAGAGCTACGATATCCGCCCCGACGCTGACAGCCCAGATCGGTTCAAAATTATTGATACCACGAAGGATCAAAAGGACCAGCGCCCCGACAAAACAGACCAAACTGAATATGATCGACGCGGGGGTCGAATACTTTCTTCTGCTGAACAATTTGTCTATAACTTTTGATATTTCCATCGTTCAGTAACCTTTCTATAATGATTTCAACCAGATAAGACAACACCGACGGCTGATCCAGAGATGAAACAACCGTCGGTGGAAAACGTCATCATTTGGCCTGGAGCAGCAGCCTATGAAGGCTTTGAAACGGTTGAGGACTCAACGTCACCCGGTTTGTCTCCAAAGCAATGTTCGCTCAATTTTTTTTGAGCACGTCCATGCCCATATCGGCTCTCAGCACTTCAGGCACCACGACAGATCCGTCGCTTTGCTGATACTGTTCGACGATGGCCGGAATGATACGGCTGGTAGCCAGACCGGATGCATTCAGCGTATGGACATATCTGGTTCTGCCCGCTTCGTCTTTGAAACGGACGTTGCCGCGTCTGGCCTGATAATCGTTGGCGTTGGATGCCGAGCTGACTTCCTTGTAGATGTTCATGCTGGGGATCCAGACTTCGATATCGTAGGTCCTGGCCATGGAATGAGAGCAATCCTCGGCAGCCAGACGGCTGAGTCTGTAATGCAGGCCCAGTTTCTGAACCAAAGATTCAGCTTTTCCGACCAGTTCGTTGAATGCTTCCATCGAATGATCCGGATGAGCATACTGGACCATCTCGACTTTGTTGAACTGATGTCCGCGGACCATGCCTCTCTCTTCGACACGGGTCGATCCGGCTTCACGTCTGAAGCAGGGCGTGTATGCAAAATACTTCTTCGGCAGTTCGCTCTCTTTGAGCAGTTCGTCTCTGTGGAAGTTGACGAGTGCCGTTTCAGCTGTCGGGAGCAGGAATCTGCCGTCTTCGGAGGGACCGCCGTCGATCCAGTAATCTTCTTCCAAAAACTTCGGAAACTGACCTGCCACATATCCGCATTTATGGTTGAGCATATGCGGAACGAGTAAGAAGGTGTATCCATCCTTGATGTGTTCGCGGATGAAGAAATTCAGAATAGCCCATTCCAGTCTGGCGCCCACGCCGGTATAAACCCAGCTGCCTGCGCCGGACAGTTTGATCCCGCGCTCGTAATCGATCAAGCCGAGAGTCGTGCACAGTTCGACGTGGTCTTTGGCCTTGAAATCGAACTGAGGTTTTTCGCCCCAGACCTTCAGGACCTGATTGTTCTCTTTGCCACCGGCCGGAACATCATCGTCCGGGATGTTGGGCAGCCAATCCAAAAAGTTCTGGATCTTAGCCTTCAAATCTGCCAGTTTTTTATCCGTCTCGGCGATCTCATCGCTGACTTTCTTCATACGGGCCAGAGCTTCGGTCACGTCTTCGCCGTTCTTTTTCATCACGGGGATCTGTGAAGAGGTCACGTTTCTGTCGTTCTTCAGTTTGTCGCCGTAAGCGATCAACGCTCTTCTCTCATCATCCCAGGCGATCACTTCCGTAAAATCGACCGGATAGTTTCTCTTGGCCAAAGCCGCTTTGACTTTTTCCGGATTCTCTCTGATCAGTTTTAAATCTAACATGCTGTGTTTCCTTCTTTCAGTCCTGATGAACTGTAATCATAGTGAGTACGATTATAACATAATTTATTGTTTTTGAATATATCTCTGGCTAATAAAAGCATCTTTTTTCGAAAAGATTGTTATGGATTGTTATGGATCCATTATAGCAATTTGATAAGATAGACTGTCGAACGATCATCTTTGTCTCCTTGGTGATAATGAACCTCAATGGTATACTCCAGCGCGTACTTCCCGTTCTTAAGGTGAGAAAAGAATCTGTCAACTACCGTCCAAGTGACATTTTCCGCATCATACTTCGGATCGACAAGTGATTTGACTTTTTCGTCGATTTCCTGCTCTAGTTGCTCGTCATCGAGTACAATGCCTGAAAGATACTTCAAGTCTGACGCAGACATTGAAGAGCCGAGATGTCTGTAGATCGAAACGACCTCTCCCCCAAAAGTGACCACGACTTGCGCTCCTGCATTGGTTTTGATCTCGCCTGCCATCTTACAAAAATGAAACGAAAAACACCCGATACCCATTGACCTGGTGATCAAATCGTGGCCGCTGCCCTTCTCGGCTTTGGTTGTGTCGACAGTCTCCACCAATGTGTAAGCCCCATCCGAATCATACTTTGCGA
>CADBRS010000021.1 GCA_902797125.1 uncultured Ruminococcus sp. | reverse complement strand
TCCAGGACATCCGGGATCAGAGACCGGCCGCACTGTTTGGCCGCTTCCAAAGAGATCTTTTGCCAGCGGGACGCCTTCTTTTCGAAATCCACGTTTTTGAGCCTGACGACGGAACGCGCGCTCTCGAAAGGCCTGATCTTCCAGACGCCGCACTCCACGCTCTTCTGGATGATCTGCTCCATCTTGTCCGCTTTGGGCAGCGCCTGATACAGAGTAACGCGGCACGGCATTTCCCCGTTGGTTTCCAGTTCCCGGACGATCCGGCAGCTCACGGTATCTTTTGAGATCGACACGATGGACGCTTCGTAAGAGCGTTCCCGGGACAGATCGCAGACCGAGATCTTCTCGCCTGCGGCCATCCGAAGTGAAAAACCGATATGATGGGCATCCTCTCCGGAAAGGATCACGTGGCCGTCCTCGGGTATGCTGTCTACAAAATATCTGGGCATGATTCCCCCTTTTGCGCTCCGAACCGATCAAAGATTTCAGAGGCGCAGGAATTATTTTGATTTGGGTATTGTTTTTTTCAGAAAGTTGTGCTATAATTCGCCTGTTACGGATTTTTATCAGTTACAAACCGATTTCGGACATACAGGAGGTTTAAGATGGCAGTTTGCAGTATTTGCGGAAAGGGCGTTGTCTTCGGGCATAACGTTTCACATTCCAACAGAAAGACAAGCAGAACCTGGAAGCCTAATATTCGTAAAGTGAAGGTTACCATCAACGGTACGACCAAGGTTCTTTCTGTTTGTTCGCGTTGCCTGCGCACCATGAAAAAAGGCTAAACCAAAAATCATCAAAACGGCAGTGTCCTGCCGTTTTTTTGTACCGTTTTTCGAAAGGAGCTTGAGATGCCCTTTGTCGTTGTCGATGAAAAGCTGCCCGCGGAGGCAAAAGAAAAACTGAACAAACTCGGGTTCACCGTTTTGTCCCTGCCCTCTTTCGGTAAGCTGAAAGGATCTTTGAGTTCCCATCCGGACATGCTCTTTCAATGCCTCGAGGGAAAACTGTTCTGTCCTCGATCCTATCTGGACGATCCGGAGGCAAAAGCCGTTCTGGGAACAGTCTCCAGGGCCGGAAAGCTCCAACTGGAGCCAAGCCTGGAGCCTATGGGCCCGGACTACCCGTCCGATATTTTGTTCAACGTGCTGACGGTCGGACGGCACCTGATCGGCCGGCTGGACAAAGTCTGTAAGATGATCCTTTATACAGCGGTCTCTTCAGGCTACGAACTCCATCCCGTCAAACAGGGTTATGCGCGCTGCAGCACCTGCATGGTCGGGCCAGACGGTGCGATCACGGCAGATCCGGGGATCGCGCAAACGCTTGGTCAGATCGGGCTGGACGTGCTCACCGTATCGAACGATCCGATCCTTCTGGACGGTTTCGATCACGGATTCATCGGCGGCGCTTCGGGATGCTTCCGGGACAAAGTCTATTTCACGGGTTCACTGGAAAGCCTTCCCGCAGGCCCGCAGATCAGATCGTTTTGTCAGAAACACGGATTCGAAGCCGTCTCCCTGACTCAGGGTCCCATGAAGGATCACGGCGGGCTGATCTTTTTCGATGACTGAACTCAATCTGTCCAGATGCGGTAGATGATCCCGGAGATCGTGATCATATCTTCTGCGCAGACATATTCGAATCTGGAATGTGCGTTGTTGTCTCCCGTGCAGATGTTGGGACAAGGCAGACCGCGCAGCGTCAGCGTTGCGCCGTCCGTGCCCCCACGGATCGGCTGGGTGATTACGGGCACATTCATTTCGCGGAACGCCTGTTCCGCTTTTTTGATGACTTCGGGATGCTTCATCATCTCTTCCTTCATGTTGAAATAGGAATCCGTGATGACGGCTTCGCAAGTTCCCTGTCCGTATTTTTCGTTGATCCCGTCTACGACTTGCTGCATGAAGGCCTTGCGGGCTTCGAATTTCTGCCTGTCGTGATCCCTGATGATATAATGCAGCTTCACGTATTCCACGCTGCCCTGCATGCTGAGCAGATGATAGTAGCCCTCGTATTTTTCGGTCGTGGCAGGCGTTTCATTTGACGGGAATTTGCCGATGATCTCGGACGCGATGAGATTGGCGTTGACCATTTTCCCTTTGGCGGAACCGGGGTGGACGTTGATGCCGTGGATAAAGATATTTCCCGATGCGGCATTGAAATTTTCATATTCCAGTTCGCCCAGCCGTCCTCCGTCTATCGTGTAGGCGTAGTCTGCTCCGAATCCGGGGATATCGAACAGTTCCGCGCCCCGTCCGACTTCTTCGTCCGGCGTGAACGCGACCTTGATCGTCCGGTGGGGCTTTTTTTCGTTGACGATTCGTTCCAGAGCGGCCATGATCTCGGCGACTCCGGCCTTGTCGTCTCCGCCCAGAAGCGTCGTGCCGTCCGTGACGATCAGATGCTTTCCTTTGTAAAGGCCCATTTCGGGAAACTGGGATTCGGACAGATAAAGATTCTTTTCTTCGTTGATCAGAAGATCTTTGCCTTCATAGAGCCGGATGGACGGCCGGATCGGTTCGTCCGGTGCTTCGCAGGACGTGTCCATATGGGCGATCATGCCGATGACCGGATGATCTTCGGACGGATCCACGGTCCCCGGGAGCGTCCCATACACGTAACCGTGGCTGTCCGAACGGGCGTCGGACAGGCCCAGTGCCTTCAGTTCCCGGACCAGCATCTCGGCAAGCGCGAACTGCTTTTTCGTGGACGGGATCTCCTCGACGTCCTCCTGGGACATCGTGGGCACGGCGACGTATCTCAAAAATTTGCTGATCACAGGATCGTTCAAAAATGCTGTCATGATATTTCCTTTCAACCGAGCGCGTCAACGGCGTTCTGAAGTCTTGCGCGGACTCTGTCCTGTCCCAGGATCTGCATGACCGCATACATGTCGGGCGAACTCTGGCGGCCCGTCAGGGCGACCCGGATCAGGCCCGAAATATCCGCGACGGAACCCGGATAATCCTGCGGGTTCTCTTTGTATGCCTTCATATCCGTGGCAAAGCCGAACGATTCGGAGAGTGCCTTGATCTTATCGAACCAGACCGTCTGGTCGTCCGATGCCTGATACATAGTAAGATAGGCCGTGAGGACCTTTTTCACGGTCTCCTGAGAGATCGTTTCGGGATAGGGATCGGACCGCTCGAACATGGCGTCGTAGAAAAAGCTCATATAGGGCTTTGCCTCTTTCCAGGTGGCCAGATCCTTACGCGGTTTCTTGCCGCCCCGTCCGATGGACAAAATGGCTTTGGCGTAATCGGGATCGGCCGTCAGACTGGCGAACAGATCCGGATCGTAGGCTTTCGTGTAGTCCAAAAGTTCGTCGAAAACCTGATCCGCCGTCATCCGGGAGATCACGTTCTTGGAAACGTTGAGCAGTTTGTCGTAGTCAAACAGCGAACCTGCGGGATTGAGCTTCTTGTAGGAGAAAGCGAAACCGGAAGGATCTGCGTCGGGATTGGCTCTGCGCCAGTCTTCGTAGTTGGAATTCAGGATACCGAGGATGTATTCGTAAACGGCAGAGACCGGGAAACCTTCGCTCTCGTAAAAGGTCAGAGCGAGTTCCGGGTCTTTTCTCTTGGAGAGTTTGCGCTTGGATTCCCCGTCCATCTTCATCAGCGGTCCGATGTGAGCATACTTCGGAAGCTTGAAGCCGAGAGACTGGAACAGCTGAACGTGGAACGGCAGAGACGGAAGCCATTCGTCCCCGCGGACGACCAGCGTCGTTCTCATCAGATGATCGTCGACTGCATGGGCAAAATGGTACGTGGGGATGCCGTCCGATTTCAAAAGGACCTGATCCATCTCGTTTTCGGTCAGCACGATCTCGCCTTTGACGAGATCCGTGAACTTATGCTTGTTCTCGGGATTTCCGGTCGAGCGGAATCTCAAAACGAACGGGTGTCCCGCGTCCAGTTCGCGCCGGATGTCCTCGAGGGATCTGTCGCGCCAGACGGCATATTTCCCGTAGTAGCCGAAATTTTCATGAGCGGCTTCCTGCTCTTTCCGCATGTTTTCGAGATCCTCTTCCGTGCAGAAACAGGGGTAGGCCATACCCTTTTGAGTCAAGTATTTGGCATAGACGTGATAGATGTCCTTGCGCAGGCTCTGCGTGTAAGGACCGTAATCCCCGATATCTCCTTCGATCCCGGCGCCTTCGTCAAAACGGATCCCGTAATGATCCAGGGCCTCGATCAGGATCTTGACGGCACCCGGGATCTCCCTCTTGCTGTCCGTATCCTCGATGCGCAGGAAAAGAACGCCTCCGGATTGGTGACAGAGTCTCTCGGACGTCAGTCCCTGTACGAGATTGCCGAGATGAACGAAGCCTGTGGGACTGGGTGCCATTCGGGAAACGATTGCCCCCTGGGGCAACTGCCTTTCAGGATAACGTTTTTCCATATCTTCCGGAGTCAGGGTCACGTCCGGAAACAGCCACTGAGCCAGTTTTTCAAAATCCATATTTCAGCTCCTACGTTGTACTAAAATTGATAGTGATATTTTACAATGGATGCGAAAAAAAAGCAATGCTTTTTCCGTGCAAAAGCATGCCCTTATTGTCAAGTTTCAGAATGCGGTGTATAATAAGAACAGTACACAATGCAAGGAACGAATATGACACAGTCCTCTTTTGTTTTGAAAAGTGATTTCCGTCCCACCGGAGACCAGCCCGAGGCGATCCGTGACCTGGTCCGGGGCGTCCGGGACGGTTTGAAGATGCAGACGCTTCTGGGCGTGACAGGATCCGGAAAAACGTTCACGATGGCCAACGTGATCGCACAGTGCAACCGGCCGACTTTGATCCTTGAACCGAACAAAACGCTGGCCGCTCAGATCTGCACCGAGCTGCGCACGTTCTTCCCTGACAACGCGGTCGAATTCTTCGTCTCCTATTACGACTACTATCAGCCCGAAGCCTACGTTCCGGGCAAGGACATGTACATTGAAAAAGACGCGCTCGTCAACGACGAAATCGATAGGCTCCGCCACAGCGCTACGTCCTCTCTTTTCGAAAGACGGGACGTCATCATCGTCGCGTCGGTCAGCTGCATCTATTCCCTGGGCGATCCGTCCGAATACAAGAATCTGGTTTTGGCCGTCCGTCCCGGTATGGAAATGTCCCGGGACCGTTTCGTGCGCCATCTCATTTCGATCAACTACAACCGGAACGATCTGAGCCTGGAAAGAGATAAATTCCGGGTCCGCGGAGACGTGGTGGAACTGGTCCCGGCAAACATGCGGGACAGCGCCATCCGCGTCGAATTTTTCGGCGATGAGATCGACCGCATCCGCGAGATCAATCTATTGACGGGGGACGTCATCCGGACGCTCAGCTATGCGGCCGTCTACCCTGCCTCCCATTATACCGTTTCAGATGAAAAACGCGAAAACGCGATCCGCGAGATCGAGCAGGAACTGAAAGAACGGATCGAGTTTTTCAAATCCGAGGGCAAACTGCTCGAGGCGCAGAGGATCGAAGAAAGAGTCAAATACGACATCGAGATGCTCCGGGAGATCGGCTATTGCTCGGGCGTGGAAAACTACAGCCGCGTCCTGGCCGGACGCGCTCCCGGTTCGACCCCGTCCACCCTTCTCGATTTCTTCCCGGACGATTTTCTGATGTTCGTCGACGAAAGCCACGTAGCGGTTCCGCAAGTCGGAGGCATGGGGGCCGGCGACCGGTCCAGAAAAGCCAATCTGGTCGATTACGGATTCCGTCTCCCCTCAGCCTATGACAACCGGCCCCTTTCCTTCAAGGAATTCGAGGACCACATCAATCAGGTCATCTTCGTCTCGGCAACTCCCGGAGACTACGAGGAAGCCCACAGCGAAGCGACCGTCGAGCAGCTCATCCGTCCGACAGGACTCCTGGATCCTCAGGTCAGCGTCAGACCGATCGAAGGACAGGTTGACGATCTCCTGGGCGAGATCCGGGTCCGGGCCGAAAAGAACGAACGGGTCCTGGTCACCACCCTGACCACGAGAATGGCAGAAGATCTGACCGAATATCTGACGAAAAACAACATCAAGGCCAGATATATCCACCACGAAGTCGACACGATGGAGCGGATGGAGATCATCCGGGATCTCCGCATGGGCGTCTTCGACGCGCTGGTCGGCATCAATCTGCTCAGAGAAGGTCTGGATATCCCGGAAGTTTCCCTGGTGGCGATCCTGGATGCGGACAAAGAAGGTTTCCTCCGCAATACCCGGTCGCTCATCCAGACCATAGGACGGGCCGCCCGGAACGCGGACGGTCAGGTGATCATGTACGCGGATACAATCACCCGTTCCATGCAGAAAGCGATCGACGAAACGAACCGCAGAAGGACCATCCAGAGCCGCTACAACGAGGAACATCACATCGTTCCGCAAACGATCCGCAAAGACATTCAAGATGTGATCCAGATTGCTGCAAAAGACGATAATTCAAAGAATATGTCTCAAAAGAGACAAAAACTTACAAAAGAACAGCGTGAAAAACTGATCGCCAAGCTGACAGCACAAATGAAAGACGCCGCTTCGAAACTGGAATTCGAGGTCGCGGCGTCTTTGAGAGATGAAATTCAAAAAATCACCCGGGAGGGCTGGAACAAGTAGTTCCGTGTCCAAAAACGGATGGCAAACTGCCCTGTCTGCTGTTAATCATTCGGCCTTATCAATTTTTGGAAAATACCACTCCGAATTCCTCGGATGGTATTTTTTCTATGCGCCCACTCTTCCATAGGGCTTCGACATTTGCTTTCAGTTTCTGCGTGATCCCTTTATAGCCCATAGCTTTTGATAGATCTGTCAGATTCAGCGCTTTCGGATCCAGGACCGACAGGATCTTTTCCTGATACTCCGTCATTTTCTCGACACCTTTCGGGATAAAATACGGATGAACCGGAATTTTCACAGAAAGGTATCCCCGGTTTTCGTCCATTTCGAATGTGGGCATACCGGAACCGTTCTCCCGCAGTGAAGCAAAGACAGTGGGAAAACCTGTGTTCCGTCCTTCAGTTAGTTTCAGTTCTTTCAGAAAATCTCCGATTCTCCGGTTGCGGTAGGCACGGGCGCGAATATCCAGCTTCTCGATTTGTTCGTCCGTGATGCTCCGGTCGAATCCCGGAAAACTCGTGATCTCCATGAACGAATGCGTGATCCGCACGGTGATCGGCTCGTTGATCTGATATGAACGATGGTATACTGCGTTGGAAAGAATTTCTTCAACTGCTGCATAAGGATAATTCATGATCCTGTCTGCTTCTGCCCTGTTTTTGCTCTTGATGACCGCCTCTTGCAGTATATAGTTTTTGATATATTGCAGTGCTTCGGAAAGCTGACGCTGAATCGGTCCCGTAAATGTTTTCTCGGTCATATTGGTACCGGTCGGATCCGGAATATCAACAACCTCTATTCTCGCATATTTGAAATACTTTTCCGGGTGCTCTGAAAACATGAGAAGCCCGACGTTTTTGGGCTTGCGATATTCTGCGGGTCCTGAGACCAACTGCAAATCTTCTGCCAGACGGTTCAGATCCTGCTTGAGTGAATATTGATACAGATCACTTCCGATTTTTTTCAAATGCTCGCGAATCAGTCCCAGATCAAGATCTTCGATTTCTGCTGCCAAATTGGGCCTGTCATCAAAGGGGATATTCGAGGAAACGTAGTAGAGTTCCTTCAACTCTTCCGGTGTTGCAACAACTGTATTGCTTCCTTTCCGGATGTAATATTTCTTTTCAGATCGCTTTTCCGAAAGAGATACAGACGCCTGGTAAGGCCTTGCAAAACCGCCAGACACCCAAATCACAAGCACATATTTACCCTCGAAAAGAAACGGCTCAACAACAGGCTGGTAGAACGGTTCCAAATGATGGCATAATTCGCGCAGCTTTTTTTCGATCCCGTCAATTCGGCCTTGCGCGATGCCTTTAATGGGATAAACAGGCATCCCGTTCTCTTCCTCCACCCCGATCACGATATAGCCGCCACCCATATTGTCTATGTCGTTAGCAAATGCACAGATCGTGTGAAGGATCGGTTCAGGATTCCAGTCCGCCTTAAATTCAACCCTAGTCGATTCAACAACGGACCTGTTTAATAAATCATGGATATTCACCAGGATCGCCATTGTGATTGTCCTCCTCGACTTTTTGGCACGTGATTTTTCCACTTTTACATCATTTTGCCAAGCAACTCGATAAAAAAATATCGAGTTAAACGATAAAATTGCATCGAGTAGATAAACAGTTGTCTGACGATTCCAAATCTGAAGATCTGTAACCATCTGCATCGGCTTTTTATGAATAATGTCACTAGCAGTCTCCTGTCACTGTTGGTAGTAAAATGAATTACGGTTAGAATTCGTCTCTAATTCATTTTGGAGAACCTCGATTCAAATTTAGATTCCATGAAACCCCGCGGGAGTGACTTGTGGCAACACACAAGGAATAACAAAAATGATTTCAATCCTCGCTCCCCGTGCGGGGAGCGACGGCAGCCGTTTCGATCTCGGTCTGCTCTTCTTCTATTTCAATCCTCGCTCCCCGTGCGGGGAGCGACTGCATGACGGTATCGAGTTACACAAACTGTT
>CADBRS010000020.1 GCA_902797125.1 uncultured Ruminococcus sp. | reverse complement strand
GCCAGGATAAAAATAACATGTGCCGGAGGCTCTTCCAGTGTTTTCAATAAAGCATTGAAAGCGGAAGGCGACAGCATATGCACTTCATCGACGATATAGACCCGGTATTTCAGCATACTGGGCACGAAAGAAACTTCTTCCCGGATCACACGGATGTTATCCACACCGTTGTTGGACGCGGCATCCATCTCGATCACGTCCGCTGTAGCACCGCTTTCGATATTCAGGCAGTTTTGACATTTCCCGCACGGACTACCGTCCACAGGGTGTTCACAGTTGACTGCTTTGGCCAAAATCTTGGCGCATGTCGTTTTACCCGTGCCTCTGGATCCGCAAAACAGATACGCATGATTCAGTTTTTGATTGCTGACTTCGTATTTTAATATAGAAGTGATATGGTCCTGACCGATGACGTCCTGAAACGTGCTCGGCCGCCATTTTCGATATAAAGCCTGGTACACGGAGCGGTCTCCTTTCTCACAGGAACAGAAATACTATTTTGCACACCGGGATAAAACCTGATATCCCTCTTTGATCGCTTCGATCGGATCTTCCGGCCCTTCGAATTCCAAAGAAACCGTGCCTTCGTATCCGGCCTTGTTCAATTCATCCATGCAGGCCTGAATATCGACGACACCGTGGCCCAGGATCGTGCCTGCAATATGGTTTCCGGCAGGCGTTGTGATCCCTCCCGCACCGATCTTTTTGAAGTCCTTGGCGTGAACATGAAAAGCGTACGGAGCAGCGATCCTGACAGACGCAAGGCTGTCGCAGTCTGTACACATAAAGTTCCCGATATCCACGAGCCAGCCGTAATTGGGATGCGCGACACAATCGATGACGGCTTTGACTCTTTCCGGATTCTGGAAAATAAAGCCGTGATTTTCAGAGCATGTCCGGATGCCGGCCTGCTGAGCATATTCCGTGATTTCTCTCACCGACGGAACCATGACGGGGATCGCATCCTGCCAGCTCATGCCCTGCGGCAGATTCCAGGTCAGATCATGTCTTAACACTTTGGCTCCGAGCGCGTGCGCGATGTCTATGCTTCTTTTCGTTGCCTCGACCTGTTCTTCCCTGTTTTGGGCGAGCAGATCAGCACCGACGGTGTAAGCGAATATGTCCAATCCGATCTCTTTGCAGTGCGTACGGATCCTGGCGGCATGGGCTGTCGATGCTTCACCCAAGACCCCGCCGAATGCATCCAGGTTGACGAACTCGATCCCGTCAAAACCGATCTCCTTCGCGATGGTGCAAATTTCGGTATAAGTGGTATTGGGATGTGAAGCGATATAGGAACTGAAGCTGTAAGAGCTGACACCGATACGCATAGAAACCCCTTTCTGTCATGTCAAAAAGGACAAACCGTAAAAAAGACCATGCACCTCTAAATCGAACATTACTCCCGCGCGATACTTGAATTCTCTGCTCAGAACAGGCTGACCCACGGCACACCAGGTATTCTGCTTAATGCTGCTTGGTTCCCCACCTGACATGGTTCACAGCTCCTGATTGCGTAGGACCCATTCCTCAACACAGCGAAAGCCAGTCAATTCGTGTTAGCTCCATCCTCAACAGAGGAATCCACCCCTGCTGTAGCGGATTTCAGGTACAAGGCCCCGCTAATTCCCCGGCTGGCATGGTCTATTTTACAGTTTGTCCAACTGCTTATTGAACGGATACGGTTTGAACGGTCTCGTTTCATCGCATCCGCGTAGAATAGTATAACAAATAATGATATCTTTTTCAAGTACGGCGGAAAGAAAAAAAGGCAGATCTGCTGTTTAAGCTTCCCTCTTTTTCGAAATATCACCGCAAAAGGCGGCCGGGTGGAAACCCGGCCGCGGATCATCATGTTTAAGAATCAACCAAGCAAATCAAGCTGCTCGTACTGTTCGATCAGGATGGTGATGTTGTCCTGCAAAGTTCCGGAATTCTTTGCAACATAGGATGAGAGCTCGCCGGCTGTCGTCTGTCTGGGCAGATCGGCCATCGCGATACTCGCTCCACCCAGCGCCTTCGTGTAAAAATAGGCAAAAGACAGTGCCGTATGGTCGCGAACGATATCCAACACCTCTTTGTCATTGGGCGATTCGGCCAGTTTCTTGCACATAGTCATGTCATAGAAAGCAGGAACCACATAATTGTAGCACTGGCAGGACAGAGCCTCGATGATATAGGAGATCTCTCTCACGTGTTCGAGCGAAGTCTGAGGAATACCCCATACCATGTCAGTCGCACCGGCAATAAAATCTTCCTGAAGCTCATCGAGCATGGGAACCGGCATGAAACCGTATGTGATATCCTTGTACTCACGAAGAGTCTTATAAACCACACTCAGACCGGCATGCACAAACAGAGCGGCATTGGCTCCGAAAGCTGCGTTCTGAGACGTGTTGTCTTCCAGGAAGAATTTTCCGTAGTCGAAAAGCATAGCCAGATTGTCCAGGAAGTTGTAAGCTCTTTCCACATCCAATCCGTAGTAAGGAACATCATCCTGATCTTTCAGGACCGGAACGACGTCCATGGAGCGCTGCGTCCCATAGCCTCCTTCACGTCCCATGACGAATCCGTATTTTTCACCGGCATCGATATCGATGGTCCCGTTGGAATCCAGATCCGAATAGCCTGCTTCCGCCAGTTCGATCAGATCTTCCATATACCAGGCCTTGTCAAATGCCTTCTGATAGGGTTCTTCAATGCCGAGATCCTTCATATAGTCCTTGTTGAAAACTTCAACGGCTGCACCTTGGATCGGAGAGTAGGACAGATAGGAGGAAGCCACGTAAAGCTTATTGCCTACCGACAAACTGTTCAGGTTGTTGGCTGGCCACCAGGGCTTGGAAAAATTGAAAGTCTCGATATTGGAAAGGTTGGCATAGCAGCCTTTCATAGCATTCGAAACCGTCAGGAAGTCATGGCCGATAGAAACCGAAAACTCGTTCGCCGTTCCGGATGAAAGCACGCTGGCCTCGACCTTTGTGGCCATTTCATTATCGTTTCCGGCAGCAATGCGCTCATAATTGATGTTGAATCTTTCCTTGACGTAGGAAGCAGCTTCGTAGATCGCGTCCTGAACGATATCGCCGGTAAATTCATCGATATCCGGAATGATCAGAAGACCGCGGTTGCTGTGAAGCACGGTGAAAACGAATCCGTTCATGTCGATTGTGGGAACATCGTCCGCGATGAAAGATGTCTCCTCACCCGTTTCAGTTTCATCTCCCGGGTTGCTGCCCGACTGGGACTCGCCGGTCTTGTCCGAATCTTTGGCGGTTTCCTTCGGATTATCTGAATTTGTTGCGCCGCATGAAGCAAACAGCGCAATCAGCATGCAAAGAAGGATTGCCAAGCAGATCAGTCTTTTTTTCATTATTTTCTCCTTTTCTCGGATAATTTTTTTAATTCAGCAAACCGGTTCGATCCAGCCGAAAGTATCGGGAATCTTTCCCCACTGGATGCCGGTCAGATTGTCGTAAAGCATTTGAGAGATCGGTCCGATCTCGCCCTTGTTGATGATCAGTTTTTCTCCGCCCACGTTCAGTTCGCCGATCGGAGAAACGACTGCTGCGGTCCCAGAGCCGAAAGCTTCGTCCAGTTTGCCTGAATGAGCCGCTTTCACGACCTCCTCGATGGAAACCTTGCGTTCCGTGACACGGTAGCCTTTAGACCGCAGCATCTCAATGCAGGAAGCACGGGTCACGCCGGGAAGGATATTGCCGTTTTCCAGTGTGGGTGTCAGCACTTCCCCGTCGATCACGAAGAACACGTTCATCGCGCCCACTTCATCGATATATTTGTGTTCGATCCCGTCCAGCCACAAGACCTGCGCGTATCCCAGTTCTTCGGCTTTTTCCTGACCGATCAGGGATGCGGCATAGTTGCCGCCGACTTTGGCAAATCCGGTTCCTCCGCGCACGGCACGGACATATTCCGACTCAACGATGATCTTGACCGGATTGATGCCTGCGGCATAATAACTGCCAACAGGAGACAGAATGATCGCAAACAAATACGTTTTGGACGGATGGACGCCCAGCATGACGTCCGTCGCGAAAATGAAAGGACGGATATAGAGCGAGGTGCCCTCGGCATGAGGGACCCAGTCCGCCTCCACTTTGACCAGCGCCTTGATGGCCTGTAGAACGTCGTCCGGATTGACTTCCGGGATGCACATACGCCGGTTGGTGTTGTTCATGCGCTCGATATTCTTGTTGGGACGGAAAAGCTGGATGCGGCCGTTTTTGGCTCTGTAGGCTTTGAGTCCTTCGAACATTTCCTGAGCATAATGGAAAACCATGCAGGCAGGGTCGATCGAGAAGGGCCCGTAAGGAACGATCCTGGGATCATGCCATCCGCGGCCTGCCGTATAGTTCATCAGAAACATGTAGTCTGTAAAAATCTTGCCGAAGCTCAGACTGTCATCCGAAGGTTTTTCCTTCAGCTTCGGTGCTTGCTCAAAACGAATGTCCAACATAACAAAACCTCTCAAAAAAAGGTAGTTTAATTATAATCTTTTAGTTCCATAAAGTCAAGAGCCCAACAGGCAAAAAAAGAAGCGAATCAAGAATGCAAGCAAACCGGAAATCCGGCTTGATGAACATCGCTTGAAAGCCACGGATCTGCACTGTGATCAACCGTTCGAATCGGTCGTTTCTGAATCCTGTGGTCCGGCGTCGGGTGCTGCCTCTCCGGTTTCCCCGTTTTCTTGATCCGAGCTGTCGGATTCTGAAATGCTCTTTTGGTAAAATCTCTTGCGAACGAATGTCAAAAAAATGGTTGCAATGATCAGGATCCCCGTCAAAGACCCAAAACTGTCCGTCAGCACGTCTTTCCACTCCGCTGCCCTTCCAGGGACAAACATCTGATGCCATTCGTCGGTCAGGGCGTAAATGATGCAGAAAATCCACCCGCATGCGTACCCGTACCACTTTTTGGGGTCACACTGGATCAGGAACGATATCAGGATCGCTGTCACCAGTCCAAGGAACATAAATTCCGAAAAATGACCCAGTGTCCTCAGAACAGATTCCAACTTGGCCATCTCCTCCCGGCTCGGATCGGCAGGGAGAAAGATTTTCGAAAGAACTTGGGTGATCCATCCGGATTGGGCGCCTGACTGCTCGGCGTCCATGGCGGAGTTGATGAAAATGTAGAGCATGGCACCGAAAACCAGTACCGCGCTGACAATATAAACCGCTCTGCGGACGGTTGTCTTTTTCATAGCCATAGTCATCCTTTTTTGCCAAGCCGAATAGTTGTGTCCTATACTAGCACGCGCACGCGAGTTTGTCAAGTCCGGCATCATCGGATCGGAACTTCCCTTTTTCCATTGACTTTTTGGAGATTTGGTATATAATTTGTGGGGATCGGATCCCGTTTTCGGACCATTTCCTCAATCAGTTAAAACACGCAGAAGTCCTAAAAGAAAGAAGGCGCCGTCTCTCCGATGACCGAATCGGTCGGGCCGGACGGCTGATTGTCATGAAAGCAAGAAAAATCATTCTTATTATCATTCTCTCATTGTTCATACTCTTGCTGATCGCCGCAGCAGCCCTGCTGATCGCTGTTCAGGACGGAACGGACCAAACTCCTCAAGCTATACGGGAAGCGGATGAACCTTTGGAAAAATTGCTCAGCGAGACGGTCACGGTATCGCTGTCCGATATAACCGACGATCCGGACGTTTCCGTAGATTTGGACGGCGTCACAATCAACAGATACCTTTTTTCGATCCTGACCCACCTCAAGAACCTGGGACTGCTCTCTTTCAGAGGTGCATACTGCGTGTTCGAACAGGATGGGGCTTTACATGTTGAAATCCCATCCACTTTTTCCGGAGTCCAAACCTGTCTGATCGCGACGGCGTATCTGGAAAATTCAGGCGAGATCCTAAAGATCACCCTGAAAAATGCCAAACTCGGACATTTTGACTGCACCAACTGGTTTATCCGGGCATTTATCCTCACAGACGGATTGGGCAGAAAACTCGAGCGCGCTCTGCGGGATATCGGGCTGGAGACGCATATCGACATGAACTCCCTGACCATCACGACGTCTCACAGCGACATTTCAAACATGATCGGGCATCTGACCGAAGAAGATCCCAACGCGCCCCTCTATCGCGTGATCAGCGATCTTTGTTTGGAAACACCGGAATTGCTCGAAATACAGACGTTGAAAGACCGGATATCCGTCGTTCTCCATACGCAGGTCATGACTTACGATCCGTCCCGGGACGGAACGATCCTGTATCCTCTGGATATCGAGTCCGTTCGGCCCTCTGTCGAAGGCTTCGAGGGTCTGTCTTATGAAAATGTGACCCTGCTCTACAACGGATTCATCATCGGATACGATGATCTGTCAGATGACAATAAGCAGAAGGCCGACGAAATGGGCCTGCGTTACCGTATGAAGGGGATCCGGGAGGCATC
>CADBRS010000019.1 GCA_902797125.1 uncultured Ruminococcus sp. | reverse complement strand
ACCACCGCGCCATGGCAGATTATTTCCACAGCCGCATGCCCGGGTGTCTGGTTCATTCCGAAGACGGATCCCGCCGCGCTCACAAGCGCGAAAAACCGGAACGCCGCGAAGATACCAACTGTCCGTACGTAGACGTGGACAGCCGGATGTATCCTTCCGTTCGGGAACTGGAGGAAGAATATTTTGCCCGGGATGACTACGACCATCCGGTCTTCCTTTGCGAATACAGTCACGCCATGGGCAACGGCCCAGGGGACATCGCGGATTATTACCGCTGCATGCGGGCTCACGACGAATTCTTCGGAGGCTGCATCTGGGAGTGGACAGACCATTCGGTCGCAACGGATCAGACACCGGGTCACGATCCCAGATATGTCTACGGAGGAGACTTCGGGGACTACCCGAACGACGGCAATTTCTGCGTGGACGGACTGGTTTATCCGGACCGCAGACCGCACTACGGCCTTCGCGAATACAAGCAGATCATCAAGCCCTATGCCTTTGAATTGACAAAAAAAGAAGGCCGGCATCTGACCTTGAATCTTACGAACCGCCGTCTTTTCAAATATCTGTCCGATCTCAGTTTTACATGGACGCTTGAAGAAAACGGAGTCATCACGGCCCGGGGTTCGTTCCGAAACGATCTGGCTCCCGGATCATGCTGCGAGATCGGGATCGATCTGGAGCACGAACCGGATCCGTCCAGATATGCTTTCCTGAATATCCGCGGAGAATACGTTCAGGACAATGCATTCGCCCGTCAGGGAGATGAAGTCGGGACAGATCAGTTCCCCGTCGTCGAAGGCCCCGTATACAGGCGCACTTCCAAGCCGTCTTTTTCGCTTTCGATGGAAACGGTGGAAGATGATTTTCTCATTCATTCCGACGCGGACTACCGGATCAGCAAACTGACCGGATGCCTCACGTCTATCCGGCGGGAAGGACAGGAGCTCTTGAGCAACCCATGCGTCCCCAACATCTGGAGAGCACCCACGGACAACGACCGCTATATCAAGAGTCAGTGGATGAAGGCCGGATATCACCGGACTCTTCTGAAATGCCTGTCCGTCGACATCCAAGAAAACACACAGTCCGGCATCTCGGTCCGTGCAGACTTCTGCCTGGCGGCCAACGCCCTGCGGCCTGCCCTGACCGGCTCCTTCGTTTATACTTTTACTGGCGAAGGCGGCGTACGGATCCTGCTGGAAGGTCATAAACCTGAAGACAATCCGGACCTGCCCCGTTTCGGCATCATGATGGGCCTCGTGCCAGGTCATGAAGAGCTGTCCTATTTCGGCCGCGGAGATGCGGAATCCTATCAGGACAAGCGTCATGCTTCCCGCATGGGAGTTTTTGAAATTGCCGTCCGGGATCATTTTGAACACTACGTCAGACCTCAGGAAAACATGGCTCACGCCGACACGCGCTGGGTGCGCGTGACCGATGAAGAGGGATCTGGGCTGCTTGTCCTCAGCACGCAGAACAGTTTCTCGTTCAACTGCAGCCACTTTACGCCGGACGACCTGACCCGGACCGGTCATGACTACGAACTGGTCCCCAGAGACGAGACGATCCTTTGTCTGGACGAAAAACAGAGCGGCATCGGTTCGAACTCATGCGGTCCCGCTTTGGACGCCAGATACAAACTGTTCCAACCGGACCGGTCGTTCGAGATACGGCTACTTCCCTACTGGAAAACCGACGGAGATCCATTCAACCTTCTGTAAACCAAAAAAAGCACCGGAGATCGCACTGATCTCCGGTTTGCTTTTTTCAATCGAAATATCCCTGCCTGTAGAGCAGTTCCGCGATGAGAACGGCGCCTCCGGCCGCTCCGCGCAGCGTATTGTGAGACAGACCTACGAATTTGTAGTCAAACAGCGTATCTTCTCTCAGCCTTCCCACACAGACGCCCATGCCGCCGTATATGTCGCGGTCCAGAGCCGCCTGAGGACGGTTGTCCTCTTCGAAGTAAGTAATGAACTGTTCGGGTGCGTGAGGTAGCTTCAGTTCCTGAGGCAGTCCTTTGAAATTTTTCCAGTCTGCAAGGATCTGTTCTTTGGTCGGCTTGTTCTCGAATCTGACGAAAACCGCCGCGGTGTGTCCGTCCGTCACGGGAACACGGATGCACTGTGTGGTGATCAGCGGAGTTTTGGCGGGAACGATCTGTCCGTTCTCAACCTTGCCCCAGACCCTGAGCGGTTCCTTTTCGGATTTTTCCTCTTCTCCGCCGATGAACGGAATGACGTT
>CADBRS010000018.1 GCA_902797125.1 uncultured Ruminococcus sp. | reverse complement strand
GGGTTGACGCTGATCCGGGTCACGCCGAATTCAGACGCGATCTTCAGTTTTTCAGCTGTGATCGTATCCGGTCTTCCGCCCTCAAGCGTAAACTCTTCCAGAGACGGGATATCGACATTCTGAGCAATGACGGTCAGCAGTTTGGTCAGCTGAGCAGGGTCAAGAATCGTGGGTGTTCCGCCGCCTATATATACCGTGCAAACATTGAGCCCCAGGCTTTTGGCGGTATCCATCCTGGATTTGATCTCCAGGCACAGTTTTTCCAAATACTCCGGAATTAGGGACAAAAGCCTTTTGGATGAGTAGGAAACGAATGAGCAGTATCCGCATTTGGTCGGACAAAACGGGATAGAAATGTACAGACTGCAGTTTTTCGGACTTTGGTTCTTGCAGATCTTCTGTTCGTTCAGAGCCACGTCGATAGCCAAAGCCGCTTTTCTAGGCAGCGTCCCGTATTCAGACGTCAGGACCTTCTTGATGCGGGTCTTGCTGATCCCCTTGTTCAGCATGTCAGAAACGATTTTGGACGGTCTGACACCTGTGAGTATGCCCCATGTAGGTTTATAATTCAGCAATTTGCTCCCTGCGGCCAGAACCGCTGTTCCGGCGGCTTTTTTGACCGTCCGTTCCGCGGTTTCTTCATGCGTTTTTAAAATCGTGGCATCGCCCGACGCACTCTGCCCGTCGAAACTCATCAGGGCCTTCGCGTAAACGCTGTCCGGCTGATCGTCGATGTCCAGCACCAGTTCGGGAACGTTCGGCGCAGGCTGCTCGTCTGCAGGAAATTTGACACCCGGGAAAAAGATCATACAGAGCGTCTGTACATAAAAATGATTGATTTTTCCGTTGATTTTTACAATCATGGTTTCACTCCGTTTCTGAACAGCTCCGAACTGTCCAGACATATGGTCACCGGCCCGTCGTTGCAAAGCGACACTTTCATATCTGCGCCGAACACTCCGTGTCCCACGTGAGAAAGCGCCTCCTGAGCTTTGGCCAACATATATTCATACAGTCTTTCAGCCGCATCCGGCTGCCCTGCGCCTGTAAAAGCAGGACGGTTTCCGTGCGTGCAGTCTGCGTACAATGTAAACTGAGAAATCAGCAGCATCTCGCCGCCGATATCCTGGACTGAACGGTTCATCTTGCCGTTTTCATCCTTAAAGATCCGTAATCTCAGGATCTTGCCCAGCATGGCATCCGCCATGGCAGGCGTATCGTCAGGGCCGACGCCGAGAAGCACTAGCAATCCTTCCCGACAGGAACCGATCAGTTCCCCGTCCACATGAACTGATGCCTCGCTGACCCGTTGAATAACCGCTCTCATCAGATCACCTCACGAAAAACCTCTGCCGACTTCCAAAACGCCGGACAGATCTTTCAGTTTTTTGACAATATTTCCATAGTGGTTGACGTCTCTGCATCCGATCTTCAAGCTCAGAAGGATCCGGTCTCTGTCGATCTTTCTGGAATTGATCTGCAAAATCGAAACTTTCAACTCGGCCAGTGCGGCGGTCACGTCAGACAAAAGATGGATCGACTGGATCGCGGTGATCTGGATCTGAGCCTCATATTCGGCATTGGATGAAGAAACGGAATCATCCCACTCGGCCGTGACCCAACGTTTGGTTTCGGATTCCTGGCCCAGATTGGCCTGCACGTTCGGGCAGTCTTTTTTGTGGATGGAAATCCCGTATCCTTTTGTAACAAATCCGATGATATCGTCTCCGGGCAGAGGGTTGCAGCATTTGGCAAACTTGACGGCGCATCCGTCTTCCCCGTCCACGATGACGTGCGTCCCGTTCTTGGCCGTTTTCAACTTGCTGACGACCGGGACCATGGAAACATCCTTGATCTTTTCTTCAGGCGCCTCGGGCGGGAACAGTTTGTTGTATTCTTCTTTGAGTCTGGAAGTCAGCCGCAGGACCGACATGCCTCCGAAACCGAGCACATTGAAAAGATCATCTGCGCTGGCATACCCGACACGGGTGGCCAGGGATGAGTACAGTTGCCCTTTTTGAGTTTCGGTCAGGTTTCGATCCAGCGACTTGACAGCGCTGTCGAGCATGGCTTTGCCGGCCAAAATATTGTCTGCCCTCTTTTCCTTTTTGAACCAGGAGCGGATCTTGTTTCTCGCGTCCGAGGTCTTGACCAGGTTCAGCCAGTCTCGGCTGGGTCCTTTGGAAGAAGCGGACGTAATGATCTCGATGATATCCCCGTTCTGAGGCATTTTTTCCAGGGGAACGATCATGCCGTTGATCTTGGCGCCGACCATTTTATTGCCGACTTCCGAGTGGATGGCATAGGCAAAGTCGATGACTGTCGATCCCTGAGCCAGTTGGATCACGTCGCCTTTCGGCGTGAAAACGAAAACTTCGTCATGGAAGATATCCGTTTTCAATGCGTTCATGAATTCGTCCGGATCTCTTGTGCCGTCCTCGATCTCGACCAGTTTGGCGATCCATTCGAGTTTCCGGTCCATCTCCTCTTTCGAGGTGACACCGGATTTATATTTCCAGTGGGCAGCTATACCGTATTCAGCCGTATAGTGCATTTTCCAGGTCCGGATCTGCACTTCAAACGGAATACCGTCCCGTCCGATGACCGTCGTATGGAGAGAACTGTATAAGTTGGGTTTAGGCGTTGAAATATAATCTTTGAAACGACCCGGAACGGAATTGTACATCTCGTGAATGAGTCCCAATGCAGTATAGCATTCCAGCTCCGTATCCACGATGACTCGGAGTGCGTAAAAATCGTAGATCTCATCGAAACTCTTGTTCTGGTTGTACATTTTCTTATAAATACTGTAAACCGATTTGATGCGGCCTTCCAGCGCAAAGTGGATACCCGCCTCCTGTAGTTTCTTCGAGATATCCTCTCTGATCTTTTCGATCAGTCCGATGCTCTTCCCGTATTTTTGTTCGATGCTCGTCTTGACTTCTTCATATCCGATCGGATCCAGATACTGGAGCCCCAGGTTCTCGAGTTCGGTCTTGATCTTTTGCATACCCAGACGGTGAGCCAGCGGTGCATAGACCTGCATGGTTTCGAGCGCGGTGATCCTCCGCTTCTCTTCGGGTTTGGCACTCAAGGTCCGCATATTGTGGAGTCTGTCGCAAAGCTTGATGAAAATGACCCGGATGTCTTTGGACATGGCCAGAAGCATTTTCCGCAGATTTTCAATGTGCGCCTCTTCCATGTCGTCGACGTTGAGGGTGACGATCTTGGTCAGGCCGTCCACCATCATGGCGACGTCGGAGCCGAACTTCTTTTCGATATCCTTGATATTCGTCTTGTCCGAGCAGTCTTCTACCGTATCGTGTAAAAGGGCAGCGCAAATGGAATCCGTGTCCAGTTCCAGCCCCGCCACGATCTCTGCAACCGCAATAGGGTGTGAGATATACGCCTCGCCGCTGGCGCGAAACTGCCCTTCATGGAGAGCTTTCGCATACTCGTAGGCCTGGACGATTTTACTCACATTATAATTCTTCCCTGTTGCCTCCAACATCTGGATCAACGGGGTGATATCTGTATGAGCAGTTGCTTCCATGACAAAACCTTCAGGGTTGTACCCCGGATTGTCCTTTCAATCGTTTTAGTATTTCCGACTTTTCGATGGTTGCCCGTTGCGCGTGATACGGCATTTTGAAAGTGATCCTTCCGGTCTCACTGTCCTCGGTCTGAATGACTTTCAGTTCATTCAGGACCGCCATGCCGAATTTGAACTTGGCATAGTTCATCTTTTCGAAGTCCGAATCGCAGCTCAAATTGACACCTTCCAGGATCGTCAACTCGGCCATCTGCCGGCGCATATACTGGCTGGTCTTTTTCAGGAAAGAATAGATCCTTCCCAGATCGTCACGGGTCGGAATGACCGACTCATCCGGGCCGATTGCGCCGCCGGCAGCGATTTCCCGATACCGGGCAGACCAGTATTCGAACTCTTTCATGACCCGGTCAGGATAATGAATATCCTGGATCACCATTTGCAGGTTGCTTTGGCCTCTGTATTCGTTGATGGTCAGCTGGAACAGCACGTCCACATGCTGATTGACCACGAAATCCAGATCGGCCATGGATTTTCCAAACCAAACGCCTTCATATTCCGAGCCGTCCCTTGCCCTCAAAAAGAGTTTGGTGTGCATGCCTTCCTTCAGATCCATCATGCGCATGACAGTCAGATCCTGCATCACGAACTGGGGGACCGGATTCTTGATCCCGTACGGCTCGAGTCGGGCAGCTTCGTTGACGAGATCTTCGGAGATCTCTGCCGGAGTAATGATATAGTCTGCTTCCAATTCGGGGATGATGTCGTTCTGCCCCAGATCTTCTGCGGCATAGACGTTGAGCCGCTTACGCAATTCATCGATCTTATCCCGCCGCACGGTCAGGCCCGCAGCGAGTTCATGTCCTCCGGATTCCTGAAGGATATCACTGCACCGCTGAAGCGTTCTGGCCAGATTCAACCCCCGGATACTTCTTCCCGAGCCTTTTCCCAGATCGGATCCCTGAGGCTTTTGATCGCCGATCCCGTCAAACGAGATCAGGATGGCAGGCAAACCGTAGGTCTCGGTCAGTCTGGACACGACGACACCGATGACGCCCTGTCTCCAGTTGTCCTTGGTCAGGACAATAAAATGGTCTTTTTCAAGATCGCATTGCGTCCGAATCAGCTCCTCAGCTTCCTTGGCAATGATGCTTTCCTCCTCTTTCCTTTTGTCGTTCATGGAACAGAGGAGTTTGGCTCTGGCTGTCGCTGTGGCCGAATCTTCGGACAGCAACAGTTCGACCGCTTTCGATGCGGAATCGATCCGCCCCGCGGCGTTCAGCCTGGGGGCGATATTGAACCCGATCGTTGTCGTTGTGATCTTTTTTCTGGCCTGCTTCGATTCCCGAAGGAGGGCATCCAAACCCAACCGCGTGGAAGAATTCATGAAAGAAAGGCCCAGTTTCACGATCAAACGGTTTTCATCCGTCAGAGGCATGACGTCGGCGATCGTCCCGATCGCCACCAGATCGGCATATTTATAACATAATTCCTTGATGGCTCTGACGACGTCCCGGCCTTCCTCGTTGGCCCGTCTTTCGGCATGTGCGCAAATAACTTTGAAAATGACGCCCACTCCGGCGAGATCCGTGTACGGGTAAGTCGAATCGGGGCGATGCGGATTGATCACGGCCACTGCGGCAGGCAATGATTTCTGACACTCGTGATGATCCGTGATGATCATCTCCATTCCCAATGCCTTGGCATAGTCACATTCATCACAGGCCGTGACACCGGTGTCGACCGTAATGATCAGGTTGACCCCGTGCTCATGCAGAGAATCCAACGCGATCTTTGAGACCCCATAGCCCTGTTTTCCACGATTGGGAATGTAGTATTCGGCATCCGCGTGAAGCGAACAAAGATACAGATAAAGCAATGTCACAGACGTGACGCCGTCTACATCATAGTCGCCATATATGGCAATATGCTCATGATTTTTGATAGCTCTGTCCAGCCGTTCAAGGGCGGGCTCGATATCGTTCAGAAGGAAGGGGTCATGAAAGACTGTGTCGTCGCAGTTCAGAAAAGCCTCTGCCTTCTCGGGATCTGAATATCCCCTGTTATGCAGCAGCGTCGCTGTGATCATCGATACGCCGAGTTTTTCGGACAGTTCGGAAATGATCTGACGCTCTGCGGGATCATTTTGATCGCTCAGCATTTTCCAGCGCTTGTATGCTTTTGTCAACGTCATCCTGTTGATTGTGGACACGCTCATCGCCCTC
>CADBRS010000017.1 GCA_902797125.1 uncultured Ruminococcus sp. | reverse complement strand
TGCCGAATTTTTGCAGAAAGTCAATGGTGAGACCGCCGAGGGCAAAAAAGGCGCCGCCCGCCAACAGGCCCACCGTGAGTGCAACGCCAAGCAACACGGCCAGCATGAACAGACACACCCGCTTCAGCATGCGCCGCAGATAGCGGCGGCGCCGGCGGCGTATCCAATAACGGCGCGGGTGCGAGCGATGCCGCCGGCGGCGGCGTTCACGGGCATCAGGCCGCGCTTGCGGCGCGGGTTCTTCCTCTGCCGGCTTTTCCGGCTTTTCTTTTTTGGGCTTTTTCTCTTTTTCTTTCTTTTCTGCTTTTGGTTTTTCCGGCGCGGGCGCTTCGGGTTCTTCTGCCGGCACGGCGGGTTGCCCCGGCGCGGCGGGCGTTTCGGGTGCCTCTTGGGCGGGCGCAGATTGCGCTGCCGGCTGCGGGGTGGCTTGCGGCTCTGCCACAGGGGCGGCGTTTTCAAGCGCGGCGGGGGCCTTTTCAGGCGTTCCGGCCTCGTTGCGATCTTCGCTGGTAGCCATATTTCCTCCAAAATAAACGGTGACCCGTTATTGATGCATTGCTTACCTTATTATCATACCGCACAACCTGTGAAAAGTCAATAATAAAATGGCAAAACGGGCGGGCCGGGGCGGCAGAAGCCGGCGACCGTTTTATTTTCTTGCACAAAATCTTTTCAAAAGTGTTGACAAACCGGGGCGGCCATGCTATAATATCTTGCGTCGCGGGCTTTTGGGAGCATAGCTCAGCTGGGAGAGCATCTGCCTTACAAGCAGAGGGTCACAGGTTCGAGCCCTGTTGTTCCCACCATCCGGCCCGGTAGTTCAGTTGGTTAGAACGCTAGCCTGTCACGCTAGAGGTCACGGGTTCGAGTCCCGTCCGGGTCGCCAGCAGGCAAGGCCTGCAGCAGGGGCTCAGATATAAACAGCAAACTTTCAAACCTCATACAACGATGGCATTGTGCTGTCAAGTTATCAAAAAAATAAGCCACACGCGGATTTAGCTCATTTGGTAGAGCGCGACCTTGCCAAGGTCGAGGTGGCGGGTTCGATCCCCGTAATCCGCTTAAGCGAGTGTGGATTTCATGCTCGCTTTTCTTTTTCATAGGCGGCGCCATAGCCAAGCGGTAAGGCAAAGGTCTGCAAAACCTCTATTCCTCGGTCCGATTCCGAGTGGCGCCTCCACATTTGAAAACCCGGGTAACAATCCGGGTTTTATTGAAATTAAGAGCCGAAAAGTTCAAAAAAAGCGAAAAATAGTGTAAAATGAAAGAGGCAAGTTGAAATACCTCTTTTGCCTGCTTATTCGAGGAGTTGCTAAAACATAGCGAGGAGATACCACTATGGAAACAACGGGTTTTAAGTTGAATTACAAACGCACTTTCACGATCGGATTTGCCTTCTTCGGGATCTTGCTGCTGTGGCAAGTATATGACACGTGGTGCCCCCTGATTTTGACGGATCTTTTCACCAATACGTTCGGTGCACCCGCAACGGACGTTCAGTATCTGGTGGGTGTAATGATGGCCATCGACAATGTGGCCGCTCTCTTGCTGCTCCCCGTTTTCGGAAAACTGTCTGACAAGACCCATTCGAGACTGGGCAAGAGAATGCCTTATATTCTGGTGGGTACGGCCGTCTGCGCCATCGCATTCCCGTTTATCCCGGTTTTCTTCCATTTCGGCATTGTCTGGGGCACGCTCGCGATGATGGCTATCGTCGTCTTCTTTGCGATGATGTATCGAAATCCCGCAGTGGCGCTGATGCCTGATGTGACGCCGAAACCCATGCGTTCCAAAGCCAACGGGATCATCAATATCATGGGCTATATCGGCGGTGCGTTCGCAACTGTTCTGGGAATGGTATTTAACTTCAAACTGTATCTGGAAGCCGATCCGGCAACCAGAAGCATCTGGACGGCCGAGGCCCCGTTTTTGATCGGTTCCGTGCTGATGGTCATTTCCGCGTTCGTTTTGTTCATTCTTGTTAAGGAAAACAAGATTGCTGTCGAAGTCAAGGATGAGATGGCCAGAGGGGAACTCGTGTCGGAAGCAGCCGATACGATCTCCGTCGACGACGAAGGCCCGATGACCAAAGCCAACAAGATCATGCTCTTTTTGATCCTTGGGGCTGAGTTTTTCTGGTTCATGGCCGACAACGGGATATCAACGTTTTTGTCTAACTATATCTATCAGAACCTTCATGAAACTGTGGGTACGGCCATTCTGACGATCGTCGGTGGTGTCGGGTCCATTCTGGGCTTTGTGTTCGGTGGAGTCATTGCTCAAAAGATCGGCCGCAAATGGACCTTGTTGAGCGGTCTGCTGCTTTCACTGACATCTTATGTCGTCTGGATCGTGTTAACCTATACGATCGGATTCAGTGGCCCGAGCCTTTCGTCAATCCCGATTTGGCTGTATGCGATTTGGTTCCTGAAAGGCTTCGGCATGTCCTTGGTTCATGTCAACTCCTACCCGATGGTGGTCGAGTTGTGTTCGAACAAAAAGATCGGAGCATTCACAGGATATTATTACACTTCTTCCATGCTGGCTCAAACGATCACGCCGGTATTGTTGGGCCTTTTGATCCGTGTTCCGAACTTCGGATGGAACGTGCTTCCGGTTTACGCTTCCGCATGCCTTGTGATTTCATCTTTGGTCTTCTTCTTTGTCAAGAGCGTTAAAAACCAGAAAACCTCTTTCAAAAAAGGACTGGAGGCCTTGGATCAGGAGGATTGACGGAAGTCTCCATTGATTCCTTGCTGTGTTTTTGGTATAATTGCAGCGGTCGTTCGGACTTCAGAGAGTTTTTTCAGAGATCATAATCTTTCGGAGTGCAGTATATGAGAATCGTTTTGAATGATGTGACAAAAGAGTTTGCCGGTCGCGGATCCAAACAGGGAAAGACCGTCAAAGCCGTGG
Source organism: uncultured Ruminococcus sp. (assembly GCA_902797125.1). Classification (GTDB taxonomy): domain Bacteria; phylum Bacillota; class Clostridia; order Oscillospirales; family CAG-272; genus RUG14240. The sequence continues at coordinate 6,630 of CADBRS010000017.1, read as the reverse complement.
ATCATTTTTCCGCCGAAATCCCGGATGGGGTTCTGGTCGCTTTGCTCGGCCCTTCCGGATGCGGAAAGAGCACGACTCTCAATATCATATGCGGACTTGAGACGCCGACCAGCGGGACCGTTTTCTTCGATGACACGGACGTGACCCATATGCCCGTAGAAAACCGCGGCGTGGGGATGGTGCTCCAGCATTACGCTCTCTATCCGATGATGACCGCTCAAAACAATATTCTGTTCCCGCTGGAGAATCTAAAAGGCAAGAACAAACTGACAAAACCGGAAATGCTGGACAGAGTCCAAACGGTTGCCAAACTGGTGCAGATCGAGGATCTCCTGGACAGAAAGCCGAAAGAACTGTCCGGCGGACAGCAGCAGCGTGTGGCCATTGCCCGCGCGCTGGTCAAAATGCCCAAAGTTCTGCTTCTCGACGAGCCGCTTTCCAATCTGGACGCCAGATTGAGAATCCAGACAAGGGAAGAGATCCGAAGGATCCAGAGAGAAACAGGCATCACGACTATCTTCGTGACACATGATCAGGATGAGGCCATGAGTATCTCTGATTTCATCATCGTGATGGACCACGGCGTGATTCAGCAGATCGGGGAACCGCAGGAAGTGTACGATAAGCCGGAGAATCTGTTTGTAGCCAAGTTTTTGGGCACGCCTCAGATCAATATCTTTAACGGCGTCATCCGGGAGAAAAAACTCTGGATAGGCAGTGACCCTGTGATGGATGTCGAAGGAATGGATGAAGGCAAAGAAGTATTCGTCGCTATTCGCCCTGAAGGATTGGTCCCGAACCCGGATGGCACGTTCAAATGCTCAGTTCAATCCGTGGAAGTTTTGGGCCGGGACATCAGTGTCGTCTTCCAGCACGAAGAATCGACTGAACCGAAACTCCGAGCGATCGTCAGTTCAGAGTTCGGACTTGAAAGAATGACCCAGGAGATGTCTTTTTCCATACTGCCGAGTAAGATCCATTTGTTCGATAAAGAGACTCAGAAGAGAATCGCTTGGGAATCGATACAATAAAAAATCACCTCAATGGGCACAAGCCGTTTCGTTTGGTCTTGCTTTTTTGCACTTCTTGAGGTATAATGGCATTCGCTGTCGGTGATCAATCGGGCAGTTATGTTCGCAAGTTTTCGTGACTTTGGCTTGCGGTTGACATATCAAAGTTCACACACAATTATATACGGAGAGGTATCGAAGAGGTCATAACGGGGCTGACTCGAAATCAGTTTGCGCGAAAGCGCACATGGGTTCGAATCCCATCCTCTCCGCCAAAACAGGATTACTATTTCAACTGAGATAGTGGTCCTTTTTTGTTTCTTAACCATCCTTTTGAGCGAAAATTGACTTTATGTCATCGTAAATCAACAACACATATCTTTCAATTACAGGTCAATAGCTGTTATAATACGTATAGCACAACATTGGAGGCGCACTGCTTTGTTTGTAACCGCATCTGAATTTTAGATGAATCTCGGAAAGTATTTACTGCTTTCAGCTAAAGAGGATATCTACATAACAAAACACGGCAAGATCATCGCGAAGTTATCCAAACCGTTTCAAGACAAAGTGGATCTCGTGGAATCTCTTGTTGGAATTCTTTCTCAGGATATTACGTTGGAAAAAGCCAGAGCGGATCATCTAAATAAGATTTGACTTCTGTACTTTTTAAGTAGGATTAACAATCCCCAAGATCGAGGCTTTCGGAGGAACAAAAGATGATAGAAGTCAGAGAGACGACCATGAAGGACATCCAAAATGTTCAAAGACTTTGGGCCGACGGGGATGTCATGAAATTTGTCGGATTCCCGAACGGATTGATCCAGACGGGGGAAGAAATGCAAAACTGGTTTCGATGGATCGAACAGGGCAGACCTGCTCTGAATCACTACTCCATTTTCGAAGACGGGCAATACTGTGGCGAATCATTTTACGAAATCGACAGAGCGCGCAAAAGCGCCGCTTTGGACATTAAACTGTTTGGGTTCGCACGAGGACGAGGCATTGCGACAGCAGGTCTATCCTATGCGATTCAAGAAGCCTTCCGCAACGGAGCAGAAATTGCTTGGGTCGATCCGAATCCGGAAAACAAAAAAGCGATTGCGCTGTATACGAAACTGGGATTCTGCCAGAAAGACTTTCCGGATTATTTGAAAAAAGAAAAAGAAGATTTCAACTCAATTTACATGGAATTGCGGAAAGATTGAGTGTACTGATAAATAATAAGGGTATTTGCGAGGGAAAAATGACTACTGCAATCGTTTACTATTCGAAACACCACGGCAACACGAAAAAGCTACTCGATGCTATCTCTTCAGCAGATGATTCTGTCGAGCTGATCGACGTGACCGAGCAGCCGGATGCCGATCTGTCCTCATTCGACCGGATCGGGGTGGCCTCCGGAATCTATTTCAGCGCATTTGCAAAGCAGATCATCGCCTTTGCCGAATCCCATCTGCCGGAAAACAAGGATGTATTCTATATCTATACTCACGGCGCGCCTGTCGGAGGTTTCCTGAAGGGCATCCGAGCGGTAGCAAAGAAAAAGAACTGTCGCGAGATCGGAAAGTTTCACTGCCTCGGTTTTGACACCTTTGGCCCATTCGGAAAGATCGGCGGTATAGCCAAAGGTCACCCGAACGAAAAGGATATCGCGGAAGCGGTTGAGTTTTACCGGGCTCTTTGAAACGGGTAGGCCTATCTGTTGTTAACTTGGCAACCGCTGCCAAACCGAGAATGCTGTGTTGCCGGATCAAAAACAGTGGCCGGTGCAAGGGAGATTTTTTGTTGGCAAAAGTGAACAAATTGCTCTCTAGTACTTGCGAAGGAGTCTTGTCAATAGTATAATTATATATGTTCTTATAAATATTGAACGATACTTGCAAATGACGCGGGGAAGAAAAATGGGAAGTTGCAGTTGCCATATCGACAGGAGCATTTATCCGTCGATGGGTAAGTGCGCTTTTTTGCTTTAAAGGCAGGGTGGAGGACATATGAGAAAGATAGGAATTGTCATGGGCAGTGTCAGTGATCTGCCGATCGTAAAGAAGGCAACGAGCATACTGGATGCTTTTCATGCCCCATACGAGGTGCACGTCTATTCGGCGCACCGAACACCGGATGAGGCTGCATTATTTGCCACAAAGGCCAGAGAAAACGGCTTTGGCGCGCTCATCGCTTTCGCGGGAATGGCCGCACATCTGGCCGGGGCACTGGCGGCCAGAACGACGATCCCGGTGATCGGGGTCCCCTGCAAATCCAATATTTCGGACGGCTTGGACGCACTTCTGTCCACGGTTCAGATGCCTTCGGGCATTCCGGTAGCCACGGTGGCCGTAGACGGCGGAGCGAACGCAGCTCTGCTCGCTCTGGAGATTCTCTCCGTTGAAGACGCCGAACTGGCAGCCAGGCTGGATGCCAAACGAGAGGCAGATGCGCAGAAAGTGCTCGTCGCGGACGCCGACATCGACTCGCAAATCAAATCGTAGATACTAATTCTTTGGAGGACAATATCATGGAAAAGAGAGAACAACTGTATGAAGGCAAAGCCAAAAAAGTATTTGCCACTGATGACCCGCGTTTCGTCATCGTTTCGTATAAGGACGATGCCACGGCTCTGGACGGACTGAAAAAAGGAACGATCGCAGGGAAGGGCGCTGTGAACAACAGAATGTCCAACTACCTGATGCAGCTTTTGGAGAAGAACGGTGTGCGCACCCACTATGTGAAAGAACTCAGTGACAGAGAAACGGTCGTCAGAAAACTGAAAATCGTTCCCCTGGAAGTGATCATCCGCAATATTTCCGCTGGGCATTTTGCTCAAAGATACGGCGTGGAAGAGGGAATCGTTTTCCCCGAACCAACGATCGAGTTCTCCTACAAAAACGACGATCTGCACGATCCTCTCCTCAATGCATACCATGCATTTGCATTAGGGCTTGCCACGAAAGAGGAGATGAACTGGATCAAAGAGACCTCTTTCAAAGTCAATGAAGTCATGAAGAAATATTTCGCCTCACTGGGCGTCACGCTTGTCGATTTCAAACTTGAATACGGAAAAGACGAGGACGGGGTACTGTACCTCGCCGATGAGATTTCCCCCGACACGTGCCGTTTCTGGGATGCCAAGACCGGAGAAAAACTGGACAAAGACCGTTTCCGCAGGGATATGGGAGGAGTCGAGGCCGCCTATGAAGAAATGATGCGGCGTGTATTCGGTTGAGAGGTGACACATGGGCGGTTTTTTCGGAACTGTTGGCAGACAAAGCGTTCTGACAGACGTTTTCTTCGGCACGGATTATCATTCCCATCTGGGGACCCGTCGGGGCGGGATTGCAACGTACGATCCCGAAGCAGGTTTGCAGAGAAAAATCCACGACATTACCAATTCTCCTTTTCGGACGAAGTTCGAGCGGATCTATGAGGAAATGCAGGGAACTGCAGCGATCGGCTGTATCAGCGATTATGATCCTCAACCGCTTCTGATCCGTTCCTCTCTCGGGTTATATGCGCTCTGCATGATCGGCATGATCACGAACGCGGAAGATTTGATCAACCGTTATTTTTCGGATAACGGCGGTCATTTTTGCGCTTTGAGCGGCGGTGCTGTCAACACCACGGAATTGATGTCTGCCCTCATCAATCAGAAAAAGAGTTTTGCGGAAGGCATTCAATTCGCGCAAAGCGTCATCGAAGGATCTGCCTCTGTTCTGCTTCTGACCTCGGAGGGGAAAATCATAGCCGCAAGAGACAGACTGGGCAGACTGCCCATCCTGATCGGGAAAAAAGAGGATGCCTGCTGCGTCAGCTTTGAGTCTTTTGCATATCAAAAACTCGGTTATGAAGATGAAAAGGAACTGGGTCCGGGAGAGATCGTGGAGATCGATGCATCCGGAGCTAAAACGATCGTTCCTCCTGGCGACAAAATGAAGATCTGCTCTTTCCTGTGGTCTTATTACGGTTATCCCACGTCCACATATGAGGGCGTCAATGTCGAAGTTATGCGCTACCGCAACGGAGCGATCATGGCGAAAAACGACGCCGAGGCAGGAAAAAGCAAGGATATCGATTATGTGGGAGGCGTTCCCGATTCGGGCACTCCCCATGCCATCGGATATGCCAATCAGAGCGGATTGCATTTTGCCAGAGCCTTTATCAAATACACGCCGACGTGGTCCAGAAGTTTTATGCCGACCCATCAGGAAGACCGAAACAAGATCGCGAAAATGAAGCTCATTCCCGTTCATGAACTGATCAAGGACAAAAAGCTGCTGTTCATAGACGATTCGATCGTCCGGGGCACCCAGATGAAAGAAACGGTTGATTTTCTGTATGAACACGGCGCCAAGGAAGTTCATATCCGTTCGGCTTGTCCCCCCATCATGTACGGATGCAAATATCTGAATTTCTCCCGAGCGACAGGAGACTTGGAACTGATCGCCAGGAGGACGATACTTGAACTCGAAGGAGAAGAGGGCTTCAAATACCTTGAAGAGTATTCGGACTCAAAGACCGAACGCGGAAAAAAGATGCGCGAGGCGATCTGCAAAAAACTCCATTTCGCGTCACTGGAGTTCCAATCTTTGGACGGGATCGTGGAGTCGATCGGAATCGATAAATGCAAACTGTGCACATACTGCTGGGACGGAAAGGAATAAACAATGATCACAGATTCCAGATCTGAAAGCTACGCAAAAGCCGGTGTGGATATCACGGCCGGGTACCGGGCTGTAGAACTGATGAAAGAACATATCAAACGGACGACGACTCCCGGAGTCGTCGCGGACATCGGGGGATTCGGCGGTCTTTTCGAACCGGATCTGACCGGGATCACCAAACCGATCCTCGTCTCCGGAACTGACGGCGTCGGGACCAAACTGAAGCTGGCTTTTGTGGCGGACAAGCATGACACGGTCGGTGTCGACTGTGTGGCTATGTGCGTCAACGACATCATCTGCTGCGGCGCACGCCCCCTGTTTTTCCTAGACTATATTGCCTGCGGGAAAAACATTCCGGAGCGAATTGCCCAGATCGTGAAAGGCGTCTGCGACGGATGCGTGAGATCCGGAGCCGCGCTGATCGGCGGGGAAACTGCCGAAATGCCGGGCTTTTATCCGGAAAATGAATATGATCTGGCCGGTTACTGTACCGGTATCGCGGACAAAGAAAAGCTCATCGACAATTCGACGATGCGCAAAGGAGACGTCGTTCTGGCGCTTCCTTCCAGCGGCGTTCATTCCAACGGTTTCTCGCTGGTCCGCAAAGTTTTCGATATCGAAAGCGAGGATGCCCGGAGACCCATGCGGGAACTGGGCGGCAGATCGCTTCTGGAAACCCTTCTGACGCCGACGAAGATCTATGTCAAACCGGTGCTTGCACTTTTGAAAGAGGTCCACGTTCGCGGCATTTCCCATATCACGGGCGGAGGTTTCTACGAAAATATTCCGAGAAGCATTCCGGACGGCCTGGGCGTTTTGATCGAAGAAAAGGACGTTCGCGTCCTCCCCATCTTCAGATTGATCGAGCAGCAGGGCATGATCAGCAGAAGAGACATGTTCAACACCTTCAATATGGGTGTCGGCATGAGTATCGTGGTTCCCGCAGACGAGGCGGATCTGGC
>CADBRS010000016.1 GCA_902797125.1 uncultured Ruminococcus sp. | reverse complement strand
TGGCAATAGAAAGCCCGGCTGCACCCGCTCCGGAGATGACGATCCGGACGGATTCCATCTCTTTATGCACCACTTTCAGTGCGTTGATCAATGCCGCCCCGACCACGATGGCCGTGCCGTGCTGATCGTCGTGGAAGACCGGGATGTCGCAGCACTCGATGAGTCTTTGCTCAATCTCGAAACAGCGAGGCGCGCTGATGTCCTCCAGATTGATGCCTCCGAAGGAACCAGAGAGCAGCTGGACCGTGCGGACGATCTCGTCCGGGTCCTTGGACTTGATGCAGATCGGAAAAGCGTCCACGTCCGCAAACTTCTTGAACAGGGCGCACTTTCCTTCCATGACCGGCATGCCGGCTTCGGGTCCGATATCCCCAAGACCCAGAACGGCCGTTCCGTCCGTGATGACCGCGACCAGATTGTGGCGCCTCGTCAGATCATATGACAGTTCGGGATCCTTCTGGATCTCCAGACAGGGCTCGGCCACGCCGGGCGTGTAAGCCAGGGAGAGGTCCTCCCGGGTCTCGATCGGGCACCTGGTCACGACCTCGATCTTGCCTTGCCATTCATAATGCTTTTTCAAAGATTCTTTGCGTATGTCCATAAGCTTTCAGCCTTTGTGCTCTTTACGGATCTGTTCGACGGTGGGCCCTGCCATGCGGGCGGGGTCACAGAGTTCGTCGAACTCTTTCTCGGAGAGATACCCGAGTTCCAGGCAGGCCTCTTTGAGCGTCTTGTCCTCTGCCCGCGCCTTCTTGGCAATCTCGGCGGCTTTGTCGTATCCGATCACAGGATTGAGCGCCGTCACGAGCATCAAAGAACGGGAGACGTTCTCGGCCATCTTTTCGGGATTGGCTTTAAGACCTTGCAGACAGAATTTAGTGAACGCGTTCACTGCATCCGAGAGCAGTTCCACCGAAGACAGGAAATCCGAGATCAGCACGGGCATGAACACATTGAGTTCGAAATTGCCCTGAGATGCGGCGAACGAAATGGTCGCATCGTGGCCCATGACCTCGGCGCACACCATGGTCAACGCTTCGCATTGCGTCGGATTGACTTTGCCCGGCATGATCGAAGAACCCGGTTCGTTTTCCGGGATCGAGATCTCGGAAAGACCCACGCGGGGACCGGATGCCATCCAGCGGATGTCGTTGGCGATCTTTAAAAGATCTGTGGCGAGCGCCTTGAGTGCGCCGTGCGCAAAGACCAACTCGGTCTTGGAAGTCAAAGCCTGGAATTTGTTTTCGTGCGTGCGGAAAGGCAGTCCGGTCAGGTCTGAGATCGCCTGCGCGACCTTTTTGTCGAACCCTTTAGGCGCATTAAGCCCGGTTCCGACTGCCGTCCCGCCCAAGGCAAGCGCGGACAGTCCGTCCAAAGTCTTTTTGATTTGTTCTTCGTCTGTCCGGATCATGCCGAGCCAGCCGAAGATCTCCTGGGAGAACCGGATCGGGGTGGCGTCCTGCAGATGCGTCCGGCCGGATTTGATCATCTCTTCGTTTTGCGGAATCAGTCGTTCCAGCACGTCGCACATAGTGTCCAGTGCGGGCAAAAGCCTTGTCGAGATCTCGGTCACGGCCGCGATGTGCATGGCCGTGGGAAACGTATCATTGGACGACTGGGACATGTTCACGTCGTTGTTCGGGTGGATCACGAGTCCCGGATATTTCTCCTTGACCCGGTTGGCGATCACCTCGTTGACGTTCATATTGGTATGGGTGCCGGATCCGGTCTGGAAAATGGACAGAGGAAACATCTCATCATGTTTCCCAGAAAGGATCTCGTCGCAGACTTTGCAAATAGCCTTGGCTTTTTCTGCTGTCATCCGGTCCGGACACATCTCGGCGTTGACGATCGCGGCTCCCTTTTTCAGATAAGCAAACGCGCGGATGATCGACTGCGGCATTTTTTCGTGCCCGATCGGGAAATGCTCCAGACTGCGCTGGGTCTGCGCGCCCCACAAGGCCTTCTCCGGGACCAGGACGTCGCCCATCGTATCATGTTCGGTTCTCATCTGGATCTTTGAGGCCATGGGGCTCCCTCTTTTCTTCTAAAAACTATCATAGGATTATATCATAATTCCATAAGAAAATGTGGGATTTGGCGAAAAAAGCGAAAAGGCGTCCGAAGTTGGGTCCGGAAAGTCTCTGTTTTTTTCAGGAACTCCCCTTTTCAAAAAAAGAACATGGTATAATGGAATCCACAAGGAGCGGATTCATTATGGGGTTTGATCAGTCTGCAGTCTTTGCGTCTTTGCAAAGCAAAAAATGTTTTGTTTTCGATCTGGACGGGACCGTCTATCTCGGAAACCGCGTGTTCCCTTTCGCCATCGATTTCATCGGCCATCTGAGGGGTCACGGATACCGGGTATTGTTCTTTACGAACAACGCATCCAGAAGCAAAAAGACATATCTGAAAAGACTTTCTGACATGGGCTTCGCTCCCTCCGAAGACGAGGTCCTGACGTCCGGTAACGTGACAGAGACTTATATCAAGACCCGCTATCCCG
>CADBRS010000015.1 GCA_902797125.1 uncultured Ruminococcus sp. | reverse complement strand
TTTTCCGAGAAGAAGTGGAACGCTCTCAAAATGGCTCTGTGGGATAATTTGCTGTAGAGAAGAGGAAGCGCTTCTTCGAAAGCGGCAGGATCGACTTCGCCCAAATGCTCTTTGCCCAAAGCCGCCGCCACCGCCTTCATTTCCTGTGGGATAGAGGCATACGCACCGGTCAGATTGGCATGAGTCCCCCCTGTGTGGGTGATGCAGAGCGCATAGCCTTCCTTTTCCAGGTCCAGAGTGAGAGGAACGATCTGAGGATCTTCCGGATGACGGAAGTCCATGAAAACAGCCCCTCCGTAGGCACAGGCCAGTTGATCCAGCAGTCCGCAAGGCTTCCCAAAGAACAGATTTTCCGCTTTTTTGCCCATTTTGGCCAAGGCGACGGGTGAAAACGATTCATTTGCATACAGCGTGTTCAAAACGGTTGCAATCATCAATTCGAACGCAGCCGAGGATGACAAACCGCTGCCCGGAGCCACAAGGCTGGTCATGTATGCGTCAAAACCGGATATCGAGACCCCGGCATCCAAAAACAGTGAGCAGATGCCTTTGATCAGCGAGACCGAAGTTCCGAAAAGTGAAGGATCGGGATCGGTTTGCGATGCCTCTGTTTCGATCATGCCCATGCCCTCGCTGTATAGCCTAATGCCCCGGTCATCCCTCGGAGAGACGACGGCTAGGATATCCAGATCGATCGGTGCGGCAAGGACAAGGCCGTGATTGTGGTCCGTATGATTGCCGGACAGCTCGGTCCTTCCGGGGGAAGAGAACAAAAAAACCTGTCTGCTCCGATTCGAATCGAAAAGAGATGAAAAACGGTCCAATGCGTCAAGCGCGCGGGTCGCAGCTGCCCTCAATTCACCTTTTGAAACGATCTGGCTCAGATTTTTTTCAATCAGTAAGCGATCAGGATACATGGGGACCTCAGAATCTGGATTTGATCTCTTGCAGGCATTTTTGGCAAATGCGCTTGTCGTTGAAGTAGATGACGTCTTCCGCGTTCCCGCAGAATATGCAGGCGGGGAGGTATTTTTTCAAGATGATCTTGTCTTCGTCGGTGTAGATCTCAACGGGATCTTTTTCGTTCATTTCGAACTCTTCCCGAATGCTTTTGGGCAATACGATCCGCCCGAGTTCATCTATTCTTCTGGTGATACCGGTTGCTTTCATGGGTTTGTTCAGCTGTGCGAAACAGCCTTTCTCCTTATGTTTGTCTTAAGCATTTTAGCATGCTTTCCGGGAACTGTCAATAAGTGGAAATACTGACAAATGCATCCTTTTTAGGTTTTTTCGAAAAACTGTCTCGGAACAAATTTTCAGCCACCCGACCGGACCGTTCCTGATGCCCGGAGAAACGGGAAAAGGGAAAAAAGAATTTAATACTTGAAAATAAATAGAAAATGTGTTATTATACACAATGCGTTTTTGCGCGACCGGGGCTTTCTCGCCTCGTTTTAACATTCCGCCAGCCGGAAAAAAGTGCTGTTCTGCAAGCCAGAAACGAGCCCCTCGTGTTGTGCGATAACGACTACAAAAAAAGGATCAATTATGCCACAGACAAGAAGGAAAAATACCAGATTGCAGATTGGCAAATTGAAGATCATACCCTTAGGCGGCATCGGTGAGATCGGCAAGAACATGACTGTTCTTGAGTATGAAGATACCATCATCATCATCGATTGCGGCTTGGGATTTCCCGATGAAGATATGCTCGGAATCGATCTGGTGATTCCGGATACGACTTATCTCGAGAAAAATAAAGAAAAGGTTAAAGGTCTGTTTTTGACGCATGGACATGAGGACCATATCGGTGCCATCCCCTATGTGCTCCGATCTATCAATCCTCCCATTTACGGGACGCCTTTGACTTTGGGTATCGTCAAAAACAAACTCGAAGAATTCAATTTGCCTATGAAGCCTGCCTTGAAGCAAGTCAAAGCGGGCGATATCATACAGTGCGGCAGCTTTTCGGTTGAATTTATCCATGTCAACCACTCCATTGCGGATGCCTGCTGCCTGTCTATTCGAACCCCGGTCGGCACGATCGTGCATTCCGGAGATTTTAAACTGGATCTGACCCCTATCGAAGGGGAGGTCATGAATATCGGCAGACTGGCTCAGATCGGCAGAGAAGGCGTGCTTCTCCTGATGTGCGAATCGACGAATGCCGAACGCCCCGGCTACACGCCCTCGGAAAAAACGGTCGGACAGTCGCTGGAATATATTTTCCGGATGCATCCGGACAAGCGGCTGATCATCGCCACTTTTTCATCAAACGTGCACCGGGTCCAGCAGATCATCAATGCCAGTGTGAACCACCGAAGAAAAGTCGCCGTGATCGGCAGGAGCATGCTCAACATCCTTGCCGCGGCGATCGAATTGGGTTACATGAAGGTGCCCGACGGGACGATCATCAATGCTGCCGAGATCAAAAACTACAAGCCTGAAGAACTGACCGTGATCACAACGGGAAGTCAGGGAGAGCCGATGAGCGCGCTTTACCGGATGACTTTCAATGATCATGCACAGGTCAGGATAGGCAACTCGGACGTTGTCGTGCTCTCCTCGAGCGCGATCCCCGGCAACGAGAAAACCGTGGGCAACATCATCAACGAACTGGCGCACAAGGGCATTCCGGTCATTCACGACGCAGCCTTGGCCGTTCATGTTTCCGGACACGCATGCCGTGAAGAATTGAAGTTGATGCATGCGATTCTCAAACCCAGGTTTTTCATGCCGGTCCACGGTGAATACCGCCACTTGCTGGCGCATCGGGATCTGGCTTTGGAAATGGGGATGCCCTCAGACAACATCATGGTCGGAGAGATCGGCCAGGTCCTGGAACTGACCCCCAAGTCTGCCGTCTGGAACGGACGCGTCGAAGCAGGGTCCGTGATGGTTGACGGGAACGGGATCGGAGACGTCGGAAATGTTGTTTTGCGTGACAGATGGCATCTGGCTCAGGACGGCATGGTTGTCGTCGTCGCAACGATCGACTCCTATGAAAAGACGCTGATCTCAGGTCCGGATATCACTTCCAGAGGATTTGTCTACATCAAAGAATCGGAAGCTTTGATGAACGACGTCAAAGCATTTACTCAGCGCATCATTTTGGATTGCCTCGAGGATTCTCCACAGGACAGAATGACAATTAAAAACCAAATCAGGGAATCACTCGGCCAGTACCTGTATGACAGGGTCGGAAGAAAGCCGATGATCTTCCCGTTCATCATGAATATTTAAGAAGGTGGAATGAAGCTATGGGAAAAGGTTCCAGAAGCAGGCTGAACCGTTTGCAGGAAGAAGTCGGTTCTTCGCAGACAGCAGTCAAAAAGAAAAAGCAGAATAAATCGGGCGGTAAGTCTGTCGTTGTTATGACAATCATCGTCGCCGTCGTCGTGCTGTTCGTGGTGGCAGCCATCGTGTTGTCCGCACTTTCCAATCAGGGTACGTTTTTGCGTGCCAAGACCGTATTGAGCAGCGAGCACTACAAGATCGATGCAACGATGATGACTTATTTCATGCAATATACATATGAGCAATGGTACAGCCAGTGGGGCAACTATGTCAGCAGTTATTTCTCTTTGAATACGCAAGCCACATGGAAATCCCAGTCCTTTGGTCTTGGCACATATGATTCGATGCTCGGTTATGAATCGAATGCGAACTCGACCTGGTTCGATTATTTTGCCGATCTGTCCGTTTCCAGCGCCAAGAATATTCTTCTGTATGCAGAAGCAGCGCTGGCAGATCCGGATTATGATTCCACATTGACCCAGGAAGACAAGGACTCGATCCAGTCCAATATTAGCGACATGAAGAGCATGTACGAGCTGTACAAATCCTACTATGAGGCGATGGGTTCCAGCTACTATGAATCTTTCCGCGCATACCTGACGGCCGTCTACGGCAAAGGAGTCAGGGAAGCCGATATCACCCGCATGATGGAACTGCAGAAGATCGCTTCCAAGTACTATGAGTACATGCAGAACAAGCTCGGAGAAGCCAACCGGGCCGATACGGATCGGATCCAGACATATTTTGAGGAAAACAGCGATTCCTATCTCACGGCCGATTATCTGACTTACACGTTCAAGGCTACCTTGAACAAGCCGACCAAAAAGGACGATCAGACTGACGAAGAGTACAATGCAGCCGTTGCGGAAGCAAATGAAAAATTTGCTGAAGAGAAGGCAAAAGCTCAGGAGAATGCGGCAGCGCTGGCAGCGTCTGCCGACGAGACCGCATTCGAAACATGGCTCCGCGAGTATTTCGCTGAGACGATCGAACTCGCTGAGGGTGACAATCTGGAAGACAAGGTCAATGCGGAATATGAAAAATGCGTAAAGACCGACGCCACATTCTCGAGCAGTTCTGAACTCGGATGCTGGATCCTTGGGTATGTCTATGACAAAGACGCAGCTGCAGACAGCGAACCTGAAAAGACCGAAAAGGCAGCCAAAGGTTCAGTCAAGATGATCGAAAGCGATTCAGAAGAATCCTATTCTGCGACGATTTACTGTGTCACGAGGGAAGCTTCTCTGAAAGACATTTACGGCGTAAATGTTGAGATCGCGCTGTTCAACAAGGATTCGACCTTTAAAGGTCCAGAAGAGGATGCAGAAAGCGTCGATGCCGCGACAGCAGCCACCAAATTCCTTGAAACATATCAGACCGTGGCCTCGACGAAGGACATGGACGAAGTCCTGAATGAACTGGGTTATACCAATGCCTATCATGCCGGATACGAGCACATGATCCACGGAGATTGTGATTTCGAGGAAGTCGAAGACTGGGCATTCGATGAAGCCAAAGCGGGAGATATGACGACCCTGTCGGTATCCTACACCAGTGATTCAACGACCACAGAGTATATCTGCATTGCTTACCTGAAATCCGTGGATGAGCTGAAGGAATGGCAGATCACGATTGCTCGTACGCTGACTTCGAACGATCTGACGTCTTGGCATGACGGTCTGGCAGAGAATACGACCATCAACTACAACGAATCGTCGATCAACGCAATCGCAAAATAAAGGATGAATTGACAAGAAGGGGGCAGATGAACTGATTTCTGCCTCCTTTTTGAATCAGGAGGAATATGGACAATCATTTGAATGTGAGAGCTTGCGCCTACCGCTGCCCGAATTGTACGTCCGGCGTCATCACACCGATGGTCGATCCGCTCAAGCTTAAAGGGATGATCAAACTGGGATGTTCTTGCGGAAAAAGCCGGATGACGATCGAACACGACCGCAATTTTATCAACTTATCTGTTCCGTGTCTGTTGTGCGGCAGAGAACATGAATTCAAAGTCGATGTTTCGTTGCTCAACTCAGACCGACTGTTTTCTCTGAACTGCCCCTTTTCCGAAATGCCTGTTTTCTGGTCAGGGGATATCGATGAAGTCAAGGCCGATCTGGCCAAGACGGAACTGGATTTGCTGAACCTTTTAGACGACAGAGATCTGAGCAGTTTCCAGCTACTTCATCCGGACGAGGAGCAGGACGTTGAGGCGTCTCTGAACAGAATGAGCAGCAACCGCTGGTACGATCCGGATATCGAATCGGCCATCATGCTGGTCATACGGGAACTGGATGCGGATCACAAAATCTATTGCAGATGTCCCGATGATGCAGACAAGCATTTTTCGGTTGAAATGAATGAAGAAGGGATCCTAGTCCGCTGTGATCAGTGCGGAGCTTCCAAACTGATACCCGTGGATCCGGGGCCTGCTACCCAGGCGTTTCTGGATGCAGACAGCCTAACGTTGGACTAAAGAGAGTCTCGCAAACTTGAATTGTTCACAGACGTGCGGTTAAAGAAAAAAGCATTGAAGAACATCCATGCTCTGAGAATGGAGATACTGTATGGTGAAACAATCTATTTTAATAGGCAATAAGAAACGCATTGTCAGTTCAGCAAAAATCAAAAAAGTTGATCCGGACGTGTTAGCAGTCAGGACGTATGTTTTCGGTCAGTTTAATGATATTGAATTCAACAAGGATTATTTTGTTTTTTTAGAAAGCCAATACTGTCTGCGCACAAGGTTATTGCTTCATACAAAAGGCATTCGCATCGAGTATTTGGAATTCAGAATAATCGAAAACCTCAATACCACTACCGACAGTATTGGATGAAGTCAACACAGAAGATGATAATAACCATGAACGCATAAGTACGGAGACGCGGCAGGAATATGATTTTGTTGCTGCAACAAAAGTCAACATTGCAAAGCATCTCTAATTGCGCACACTGGTTAATTAAATGACAATGCATGATCTCAAAACGTTTTATAGGCGAAAAATTGTCTTAAAGAAATGGCGTTATTGACTACTACGGAACGAACTTGTTTTTTGAAGGAGAACAACTTGAGTATTATGATGAAAACCTCAACCTACTCGCCCGGAGACGTTTTCTACTATAAAAGCAAAAAGAAAACATATGGCGGAGTATTTCTGTATTGTCAGCAGGATTATTATAATCAGTACGAAGTATGCCAATACAGTGTTTCGTTTGAAATGAAGAAAATCGATTGAAAAGGGCCCATCATTTATTTCATCAATGAGATAACCTTTTTAAGTGCGGCGCTTCCAAACTGATTCCCGTAGATCCTGGCCCCGCCACACAGGCTTTCCTGGACGCAGACAGTCTGACGCTCGACTAAAGAATACTAATTCTTGACAATATATCAAAAATATGTCATAATGAACCAAAGATCATACGCATGCAGATCGTTTGAGTATTAATCTGCACAAAAATCAAAAGGAGGCTGAAATATGAAGATGCGGGTGTTGGCTTTTCTGCTGGCATTGTTGTTCGTGTTGCCGATGATCGCGGCTTGCTCGAATTCAAGCAATCCAACCGAAACGACCGAGGAAACAAAGAACGGAAATACTCCCGGAGGTCAGACAGGTGATGAAACTGAGACCGAGGATGAAAAAGAAAAATGGTATTTCCCGGATCTGCCGAGCGACGATCGCTATAAAGACAAGGAATTCGTCTTTTTGGCTTTTACCGGAGACACGTCGTTCTATTGGCACGATTCCGACTTTTTGGCTGAAATGATGGACGGCGACACGATGAACGATGCCGTTTATCAAAGGAACACATACGTTCAGGAACAGTTGAAGATCGATTTGGTCCTTGAACCCGGTGATGCCAATCTGGAAATCACCAGACTGCAGACGTCCATTCAGGCCGGGGAAGATGATTATCAGGCTGCCGACGTGACGACCCTCCGCATGTTCTCCATGGCCACCAATGGTCTGTTGACTGAATTGAACAGCATGGGTACGATCGATCTGGCGGCTCCCTGGTGGGATCAGCACTCTTTGTCGGATCTGTCCATTCTCCATCAGAATTATGGCTTGTACGGCGATATCGGTAACATGTTCAAAAGGACACTGGGTATCGTGCTGTTCAACAAACGGCTGTTCAACGACCAGTTCCCGACCATAGACCTGTATGAAGTTCAGGACAACAAAGAGTGGACGCTGGATTACATGATGAATCTGGTTTATGACCTCGCAAGCGATCTGGACGGTGATACTCAAATGACGGAAGGCGATCAGTTCGGTATGGTTTATCAGGGCGATATGATGCCGATCGCACTGATCTGCTGTGATATTCCGTTTGTGACGAAAGATGAGAACGATGTTCCGGCACTGACGCTCAACTGTGAAAAAACGTTTGATGCGATCGATATCCTGGCCGATTTGATGTATGATACGGAAGTTGCCAGATCATCCTCTGCCAACCAGCCCAAGGTTGCCGATCACCATGACACATTCAAGACACAGCATTCCGTTTTCGATGTGACCGAGATCCATGCGGCCATCGACTTCCGTTCCATGGCAACCGATTTCGGAATTCTCTGCATGCCGCTGTTCGATGAATTTCAAACGAATTACCTGACCTGCATCAACCCTCATGTTTCCGCTACACTGGTCGTTCCTTTTTCGATTAAGGAGCCGGAGTTTGTCGGGTACGTTTTGGACTGCCTGTCCGCAGCAGGGAAAGATTATATGACGCCTGCGTTCTATGATATCACGCTGCAGGGCCGTTCGACCCGTGATGAACAGTCCCGCGCGACCATCGATCTGGTCAGCGCATCTGTCAGGTACGATCTGGGTTATCTGGCAGACTGGGGCATGTCAGAAATGATTCGTGGTCTGGCAGACAACCGGTCCAAGGATTTCAGTTCCAGATGGGGGACCAACAGCAAGTCCTTCGAGGAGAAGATGAATCAAACGATCGAAGAGTTTGAATTCCTGTCTTAATTAATCTTTCCCGGTTCAGCCGGGATCAGGGAGCTTTTTCAGTCCGGTGTGACTTGAAAAGCTCCCGTTTTTCATAATTCAATCAAATCTTGTTGAAGTGTTAAAGAAAATAAGGTACAATGATAATACCAAAATACCAGTGAGGTGTGTTATGTCTACAACCCAATTTTTCAAGAACGTTCCTTACGTGAAATACGAAGGGCCCAAGACCAGAAATCCGTTTGCTTTCCGTTACTACAATCCCGATGAGATCGTTGAAGGCAAAACGATGAAGGAATATCTCAATTTTAGCCTGTCCTGGTGGCATACTCTTTGTGCTGACGGCACAGACATGTTCGGACGGGGAACCATGCATAAAGATTTCGGGGCGAAAGACGAAATGGATCTGGCCAAGAAGAAGGTTCAGGCCGGATTCGAGTTCATGGAAAAACTGTCTATCCCTTATTTCTGCTTCCATGACAGAGATCTGGCACCGGAAGGGAAAACGCTCGGCGAATCGAATGAAAAGTTGGACGAAGTTGTTGAGGAGATCCTGAAACAGCAGAAAAAAGTAGATGCCAAAGTCCTTTGGGGGACGGCCAATCTGTTCAATCATCCCAGATATATGCACGGTGCGGGGACATCTCCTTTTGCAGACGTGTACGCTTTTGCTATGGCTCAGGTCAAAAAGTGCATCGAAGTCACGATCAAACTCGGAGGACGCAATTATCTGTTCTGGGGCGGTCGGGAAGGCTATGAAACGCTGCTCAACACGGATATCGGTTTCGAGCTGGACAATATGGCGAGATTTTTGACGATGGCCAGAGACTACGGACGCAAACTTGGACTCCCGGGCGTCTTCTTCATCGAACCGAAGCCGAAAGAACCAACCAAACATCAATACGATTTCGACACGGCCACCGTGTACGGCTTCTTGCTGAAAAATCATCTTGAAAAAGATTTCCGCGTTAACATCGAGGCCAATCATGCGACCCTGGCAGGCCACACGTTCCAGCATGAACTGGCCGTGGCCCGTGCCAACGGCATTTTCGGTTCCATCGATGCCAACCAGGGAGATCTGCTTCTGGGCTGGGATACCGACCAGTTCCCGACCAACGTATATGAAACGACGCTTTGCATGTGCGAAGTGCTCAAGGCAGGCGGCTTCCAGTACGGCGGATTGAATTTCGACGCCAAGGCCAGAAGGGGATCTTTCACACCGGAAGATATCGCTCTTTCCTATATTGCAGGCATGGACGCATTCGCTTTGGGCCTGCGCAAGGCGATCGAACTCAGAGAAGACGGGGTTCTGGACAAGGCGCTCGCAGACAGGTATGCAAGCTTCCAGACAGGGATTGGAAAAGATATCGTCAGCGGCAAAGCCACGATCGAAGATCTTGAAAAATATGCACTTGAAAAGGGCGAAGTACTGGACAGCGTGAAGAGCGGCCGTCAGGAATATCTTGAAAACGAAATGAACAGAGTTTTGTTTTCGTGAGATCAGAGCAATGAGAGGACAATGATTCATGGCATACGTCATTGGTATCGATATCGGCACATCCGGTACGAAGACGATCCTATTCGATGAGAACGGGAAGACCATAGCCGGAAAAACCGTAGAATATCCGCTTTATACACCGCAGAACGGGTGGGCGGAGCAGGATCCCGAAGACTGGTGGAGGGCCACCCTAGAGGGATTGAAAGCCGTGATGACCGGCATTGATGCACGCGATGTCCGGGGCATCGGACTGTCCGGACAGATGCACGGACTCGTCATGCTGGACAAACAGGGGAAAGTCCTTCGCAAATCCATCATTTGGTGCGACCAGCGGACTGGTGAGGAATGCAAAGAACTGACCGCGCTCGTCGGGGCAGGGAGACTGATGGACATCACGAAAAGTCCCGCCGTCACGGGATTTACCGCTTCTAAGATCTTATGGGTCAAAAAGCACGAACCTGAATTGTTTGACAAGTGCAGCACGATCTTGCTGCCGAAAGACTATATCCGTTTCAAATTGACCGGCGAGAGGGCCACGGAAGTGTCCGATGCGTCCGGTATGCAGCTGATGGATATCGAAAAACGCTGCTGGTCGTCCGAAGTCCTGGAAAAGATCGGGCTGGACGGTTCGCTCCTCGGAAAAATGTATGAATCCGTCGAAGTGACCGGCACGATTCTGCCTGAAGTGGCTAAGGAAACCGGTCTGAGGGCCGGGATACCGGTCGTGGGCGGGGCAGGAGACAATGCGGCTTCGGCTATCGGTTGCGGAGTCATTCGGGACGGAGACGCATTTACGACGATCGGGACCAGCGGGGTCGTTTTCGCACACACTTCCAAACTGTCTGTCGATCAGAGCGGAAGGATCCATTCTTTCTGTGCCGCTGTCCCCGGTGAATATCATGTGATGGGCGTGACCCAGGCCGCCGGCCTTTCTCTCCGCTGGTTCAGAGATCAGTTCTGCGCTCCCGAAGTGAGCCAGGCCGCAAAGCTCGGGTTGGATCCTTATCAGATCATGGATGATGAAGCTGCCAAGGTCAGCGTTGGATCGAACGGACTGCTCTATGTCCCTTATCTGAACGGGGAAAGAACGCCGCACCTGGATCCGGATATTCGCGGCGCATTTCTGGGATTGACTGCCGCACACGGCCGGCCTGAAATGATCCGTGCGGTCATGGAGGGCGTCACGTTTTCGCTCCGAGACTGTTTGAGCGTCTTTGAGGGAACGGGCGTCCGGCTGAGTGCTATGAAAGTTTGCGGCGGCGGCTCGGTCAGTGCTTTGTGGCGCCAGATGCTGGCGGACAACATGAACGTCCCCGTCAGTACGCTGCAGTCCAATGAAGGCGGATCGCTCGGTGCAGCCATTCTGGCCGGCGTCGGTTCGGGCCTGTATGCATCACTGGAGCAGGCGTGCGAGACCGTGATCCGCACCCGGACGACCCAGAAGCCGATCGAAGCCAATGTGAAAGCATACCAAAAGTACTACGACATTTACACCCGGGTTTATGCATCCATCCGGGAAGTCAGCCACG
>CADBRS010000014.1 GCA_902797125.1 uncultured Ruminococcus sp. | reverse complement strand
GTGAACTACTCATGACTAAAGTCACGAGCTTCGTGTTGGGTTACCAAACACAGGGTGGACACACACCCACTACTCCCTGTTACGGGAAATACTTTATGATTGTGTATATTGTACCTCGGCAACAACTCTAATTTTATCACAAAAACCGGGTCAAGTCAACAAATGTTATTGACAAAAAGAAAAAGCTGATTTATAATGACTCGGTAATGGTTTTGACGGGAAGCAGTACGAAATGAGGCTGTGCAGAGAGCGGACGTTTGGTGAAAGTCCGGGAGCCCGAGTTTCCGAAGTCGTCCCCGAGCTGCCGCTGCGAAATCGAGTAGTTGCGGCCGTATGTCTGCGTTAAAGATTTTGAGTGTTCCCTTTTTCAAGGGTTCAGTCAGGTGGTACCGCGTTTTGAGACGTCCTGATATACGGACGCCTTATTTTTTTGGGAGGAAAGATGAAAGACTATCAAGAGTTGCCAAAAACGTATGATCCTTCTCAGTTTGAAGACCGGATCTATGCCGAATGGTGTGAAAAAGGCTATTTCAAGCCGGCGGACAATGACAAAAAACCTGCTTTTTCCGTGGTGATCCCGCCCCCGAACGTCACGGGACAACTCCATATGGGCCATGCTCTGGATGAAACGCTTCAGGACATTCTGGTCAGATATAAGAGGATGCAGGGCTTCAATACGCTGTGGATCCCCGGCACGGATCACGCCGGCATCGCCACACAGATCAAAGTCGAGGAGAGGCTTCGCGAAGAGGAAGGACTGTCCCGCTACGATCTGGG
The DNA here is from genome assembly GCA_902797125.1 of uncultured Ruminococcus sp. Taxonomy (GTDB): domain Bacteria; phylum Bacillota; class Clostridia; order Oscillospirales; family CAG-272; genus RUG14240. The sequence continues at coordinate 4,260 of CADBRS010000014.1, read as the reverse complement.
CCGCGAAAAGTTTTTGGAACGGGTCTGGAAATGGAAAGACAAATACGAGACCCGCATCACCAATCAGTTGAAAAAACTGGGCACCTCCTGTGACTGGTCCCGTCAGCGCTTCACTTTCGATGAAGGCTGCTCCAGAGCCGTCCGCGAAGTGTTCGTCAATCTGTATAACAAAGATCTCATTTACCGCGGTCACCGGATCATCAACTGGTGCCCGAGGTGTCTCACGGCCCTGTCGGACGCCGAAGTCGAATACAAGGACATGGACGGTTCCTTCTGGCACGTCAAATATCCGATCAAAGGTGAGGACGGCTACGTCGAGATCGCCACGACCAGACCCGAGACCATGTTCGGCGACACGGCTGTCGCCGTCAACCCGGATGATGAAGAACACCGCTATCTGATCGGCAAAACGCTGATCCTGCCGATCGTCGGACGGGAGATCCCCGTCATCGCGGACAGTTACGTCGAGATCGGTTTCGGAACCGGATGCGTCAAGATCACGCCCGCTCACGACCCGAACGACTTCCTGGTCGGCCAGCGCCACAATCTGGAGCAGATCAAGGTCATGAACGATGACGCGACCATGAATGCTGAAGCCGGAAAATACGAGGGCATGGACCGCTATACCTGCCGCAAGGAACTCGTCAAGGACCTGGAAGAACAGGGGTATCTCTTGTCTGTCGAACCGCTCTCGCATAACGTCGGCGTCTGCTACCGCTGCGGAACAGTCGTCGAACCGATCACATCGGACCAGTGGTTCGTCAAGATGAAGCCGCTCGCAGAACCTGCGATCGAATGCGTGAAAGACGGGCGCGTCAGATTCGTACCCGAAAGGTTTTCCAAGAATTATTTCAACTGGATGGACAACATCCTCGACTGGTGCATTTCCAGACAGCTCTGGTGGGGCCACCGGATCCCGGCGTTCTACTGCCAGAACGAGAAATGCGGAAAAATGACCGTGTCCATGGAGGATCTGACGGTATGTCCCTGCTGCGGAAGTCCCGTCAAGCAGGACCCGGACGTGCTCGACACCTGGTTCTCTTCCGCCTTGTGGCCCTTCTCCACGATGGGCTGGCCGGAACAGACAGAGGACCTCAAGAGATTCTACCCGACGAGCGTGCTCGTGACCGGTTACGACATCATTACGTTCTGGGTCTCCAGAATGATCTTTTCCGGTCTGGAACACATGGGAGAGGTGCCTTTCCACCACGTGTTCATCCACGGTCTGGTCAGAGATGCGAAAGGCCGCAAGATGTCCAAATCATTGGGCAACGGCATCGATCCTCTCGAAATCATCGACAAGTACGGTGCAGACGCGCTCCGCTTCGCGCTGGCGTCGGGCAACAGCCCCGGAAACGACATGCGTTTCTCGGATGAAAAGATCGAAGCTGCCCGGAATTTCGCGAACAAGCTCTGGAATGCGGCCCGTTTCGTCATGATGAATCTGAGCATCGACAAGGTAAAACTGCCTGCCGTCACAGACCTTTCAAAGGAAGACAAATGGGTCCTTTCCCACTATGAAAAAACAGTGGCCACCGTCACAAGCGCCCTGGATCATTTCGAAGTGGGCGTCGCCTTGACTGCCATTTACGATTTCACCTGGGATATCTATTGCGACTGGTATATCGAACTCTGCAAAGCCCGTTTGAACGGCGAGGACGAAGGCGCCAAACTGGTCGCGCAGAACACGCTGTGCTATATCCTGACAGGCATTCTGAAAATGCTCCATCCTTTCATGCCTTTCATTACGGAAGAGATCTATCAGTCCCTGCCTCACAGCACCTCCGGCGACGGTGAGAGCATCATGATCTCAGACTTTCCGAAAGTTTCAAAAGACCTTGAGTTCACCAAAGACAGCGAGGCGATGGACAGGATCATTTCCGCGATCCGCGCCATCCGTCAGCGCCGCAACGAGATGAACGTGCCGCCTTCCCGCAAGGCGAAAGTCTTCCTCTCCACACCGTATCCTGAAACGTTCGATGATTCGGCCGTTCCCTTCTTCATCCGTCTGGCTTCGGCCTCCGAAGTGATCGTTGCAGACGCATTCACAAAGGATGAAGTCGATACCGAAACAGCCGTTCAGATCGTAACAGACGCCGCGACCATGTATCTCCCGCTCGAAGACATCATCGATCTGGACAAAGAGCGGGCCAGACTGACTGCGGAAGCCGACAAGCTGAAAGGCGAGATCGATCGTCTGAATGCCAAACTGGCCAACGAGAACTTTACGTCCCGCGCACCCGCGGCCGTCGTTGAGGCGGAACGGGGCAAACTGGAAAAATATCAGGCCAATCTGGAAGGCGTCCTCAAGGCCCTTGAGGCGCTTCACTGACAGCATCTTCGGGCAGGCGGTTTTCACCGCTTGCCCTCTCTTTTTGTAAAAAGCTCGCTCCGGCCCCGAAAAAAATCAAATTGGGGCTTGATTTTTTGATCGGGATGTGTTACACTGCACTCTGCGTGGAGGCGTAGCTCAGTTGGTTAGAGCGCATGCTTGACATGCATGAGGTCATTGGTTCGACCCCAACCGTCTCCATTTCACCGCAATTCATTCCGCATGAATTGCGGTTTTTCTTTTTTCGCGCGCGATAATTAGGGATAATATGGTATAATAAATTTTGTTTATTCTATCGGAAAGGGGAAAAAACCGTGAAGCATCTGTTCAAATATTTCAAAACCTACCGGGCGCAGTGTTTTCTGTCTCCTTTTCTGAAACTCGTAGAAGCCCTTTTCGACCTGCTTGTCCCCTTCATCATTTCGGATCTTATCGACAACGGGATCGGACAGGACCGGGAAGACTATATTCTGTCCCGATTCCTGATCCTGGGCGGGCTGGCACTTTTGGGAATCATCGTCTCGGTGACGGCTCAGTATTTTGCGTCTGCTGCCGCGGCCGGATTTGCCGGGAAAGTACGCAGAGAGTTGTTTGACAAACTCCAGTCTTTCTCCTATCTCGACACGGACAGGATCGGCGTTTCTTCCATGGTCACCCGGCTGACAAGCGACATCAATCAGCTGCAGTCCGGCGTGAACTGGACGCTGCGGCTGTTCCTGCGCTCCCCTGTCATCGTACTCGGTGCGGTCATCTGCGCTTTCTTCATCGATACAAACATCGCTTTGATCTTTTTGGCCACGTCGCTGGTGCTGCTCGGGATCATTTTCGCGATCCTTCTGTCCACGCTGCCCAAATACAAACAGATCCAGCAGAAACTCGACAATCTGACCGTCATGACAAGAGAAAACGTTTCGGGTGTCCGCGTCATCCGTGCTTTCAGGCACGAACAGACTGAGGAGGAATCCTTTGACCGGGCCAACAAGATCCATATCACGCTGCAAAAGGCCGCGGGACGGATCAGTGCCCTGCTCAATCCCGTCACCTTCTTCATTCTCAACGCGGTCCTTTTGCTGATCATCTATCTGGGCGGAGTCCGGGTCGAAGCAGGCTCCTTGACAACGGGTCAGGTCATCGCGCTGGTCAACTACATGTCCCAGATCCTTGTCGAACTCATCAAGCTGGCCAATACGATCATTACCGTGACGCGTTCCGTGGCCTGCGGCAACCGGATCGGAGACATCCTGACTATGCCCTCAGGTCTTCCGAAATACAAGGAAGGTGACTTCCCGGACGGAGACGACAGCGACGCCGTCACTTTCAAGAACGTGTCCTTCTCCTATACCGAGGGGGGCGAAGACAATCTGGACCGCATCTCGTTCCGGGCAAGACCTGGCGAGACCGTCGGCATCATCGGAGGTACCGGCTCGGGCAAAACGACGCTGGTCAATCTGATCCCCCGTTTCTATGACGTCAAATCAGGTCAGGTCCTGATCAACGGACAGGACGTCCGCGTTCTGAACGAAGCCGAACTCAGAGGGTCTGTCGGGATCGTGCCTCAAAAAGCCGTTCTCTTCAAGGGAACGGTCCGGGATAATTTGAAATGGGGCAATCCGGACGCGACGGACGAAGAACTCTGGCACGCGTTGGAGCAGTCCGAAGCCGCCGAGATCGTCCGGAAAAGACCCGAGGGGCTGGACGCTCCCGTCGAACAGAACGGAAACAATTATTCAGGCGGACAGAAGCAGCGGCTGACCATTGCCCGCGCGCTGTGCCGCAAACCTTCCATCCTCATCCTGGACGACAGTGCAAGCGCTTTAGATCTGGGCACGGAATCAAGACTCAGGAGTCACCTGAAATCGCTGGATTTCGACCCGACCGTATTTATCGTTTCGCAGCGCGTCTCGTCCATCCGTCACGCCGACCTCATT
>CADBRS010000013.1 GCA_902797125.1 uncultured Ruminococcus sp. | reverse complement strand
TATATCACCAAATACAGCGGCCGCTGCCCTGTCGTTCATCTCAAGGACTATGCCGGACAGCGCGGCGAGAACATGTATGAACTGATCGGCATCAAATCCGATGCCAAACCGAGCGGAGAATTCGAATTCAGGCCCGTGGGTTCCGGCGTGTTGGATTTCGAGGCCATCACGGAGGCCGCCGTCAAAGCCGGTACTGAATGGCTGATCGTGGAACAGGATAAGCCTTCCATGGGTCTTTCGGCCCTGGAAAGCGTCAAACAGAGCAGAAAATACTTGAAATCAATAGGTTTTTAAAATACCGAGAGGAGATCATTATGGCAGAAAAAATGGATGCAAAACTGGATTATAACAATCAGGAATCCGTCGAAAAGACAGCTCCCGTCAATCGGAAGCTTCGCGTCGGTATCATCGGTTGCGGCTGGATCGCAGGCTCGCATATCGATTCCTATAAGCGCATGGAAGACGTGGACATTGTCGCAGGATGCGACCTGATCCCCGGTAAGGCTGCCGCTTTCTTTGAAAGAAACGGCGTGGCAAACGTCAAAACAGACTATGCGTCCCACAAAGAGATGCTGGATGACGCATCGCTCAAACTGGATGCTGTCAGTGTTTGCACATACAACCGTCAGCATGCTATCCCGACCATCTATGCGCTGAAAAAAGGCGTGAACGTTTTGTTGGAGAAACCCTTCACCGTCACGCTGGATGAGGCCATCGAGGTCATGAAGGCTGAAAAAGAAAGCGGAAAAGTGCTTTCCAGCGGTTTCCAGCCCCGTTTGGACGCCAACATGCAGATGATCAAAAAGATCGTCCAGTCTGGCGAACTCGGAAAAGTTTACTACATTCAGACGGGCGGCGGCCGCAGACGCGGTATCCCGACGCCTTTCGGAACGTCCTTTATTGCAGACGAGACGGCCGGCCTCGGTGCGCTGGCAGATATCGGATGCTACAGTCTGGACATGGTTCTCAATGCCGTCGGGTATCCGAAGCCCCTGACCGTGACCGGTTACAAGTCCGATTATTTCGGAAAAGACCCTTCGTACTATCCGGATCATCCCGAATATGCCAAGGCGTTCGGCGTGGATGATTTTGCAGCTGCGTTCGTTCGTCTGGAAGGCGGGATCATCCTGGACTTCAGGATCGCATGGGCCATGAACATCGACACCCCAGGTGACACGATCATCCTCGGCACGAAAGCCGGCTTGAGGATCCCCTCCACGGACTGCTGGAACGGAACGGTCGGAGGTCCGATGAAGATCTACAAGACGATCGGCGGCGTCAATATGGAGACGGAAGTTCCGATCATTCCGAACAAAGGCGGTTCGCTCTTCGACAAGAAGATCCGCTCTTTCCTGGATGCATGCAAAAACGGCACGCCTGCACCCGTCCCCAGCTCCCAGATCATTTACAACCAGGCCATCCTGGACGGTATCGCAAGATCTGCCAAACTGGGCAGAGAGGTCCGGATCCACGTTCCGAAAATCGACTAATCAATTCAAAAGGCGGCTCAGCGAGCCGCCTTTTTTCACAGGAATGCGATTCCGATGTTTTTCAAATCCTTGATCATCTGCGTCATATCCCGGTAGGACACCGTGTCGCTGATGAAGGTGTACAAAGGCAGGTTGTCTTTGTAAGGCACGAAGACTCTCCTTCTCTCACCGAGCTTTCCTTCGCCTATGATCTCGAAATCCTGCCAGGACAGGTGAATGATCAGTTTGGCATACATGTGTCCGTTTTTGTTTTCGGCATACCGTCTGTCGAACAGATAGAGACCGTTGATCGTGAGCTGGAGCGTGGCCGGAATCTTGTTTTGTGTCCCTTCCCCTTCCAGGTAGTAACCGAAAGCACGGGCTATAATGTTCTCGTCGTCTTCATATCTTGTTGCCATGAATTCTGCCTCCTGTCCGGGTTATTTTGCAGGAAAATACGTTCCGATCTGCTTTCCGTCCGCCAAGTCGTAAAGGATGTTGGGGTCTGCTCCGCTGAGGATGAACATGGGGATGCCCGCTTTGACACACATCTCAGCGGCCGTGATCTTAGCGGTCATGCCGCCCGTACCGTGTTCCGTTCCGGCTCCGCCCGCCATGCTTTTGACCTGATTGATGTCTTCGACCCGGCTGATCAGCTCCGCGTCTGCATATTTCCGCGGGTCTTTGGTATAAAGGCCTTCCACGTCCGTCATGTTGATCAACAGATCTGCCTTGCAGAATTGGGCCACGTATGCGGACAGGATATCGTTTCCTCCGAACTGCGTCACTTCATCGTCCGAGACCGCGTCGTTTTCGTTGATGATAGGGAGCGCGCCCATCTCGATCAAGGCCCTGAACGTATTCTCCGCGTGCTTCTTCCGCTCCGGATTCGTAAAGATGTCCTTCGTCAGCAAAAGCTGGGCGACCTGAACGCCGTAATCAGAGAAAAAGCGGCTGTATACGTTCATCAGTTCACTTTGTCCGATGGCCGCCAGCGCCTGTTTTTCCACGACCGACATCCCTGCCCTGTCGAGGCCGAGTTTGGCTGCTCCGGCACTGATGGCGCCGGACGAAACCAGCACGATTTCCTTGCCCTGGTTTTTCAAATCTGATAAAACCTTAGCCAGGATCTCGATTTTTCGAATATTCAGTTTTCCTGTGGCATGAGTAAGAGTGTTGGACCCTGCCTTGACCACGATTCGCTTGCTTTGCTGAAAGAGGGACATTTTTCCACCTTTTTAAAAAATTGTGCTCGGCATCTTCTCAAAATGTTCTTTTTGTACTATAATATTATTATACAGACTGTATTAAAAAAATACAAGGGCTTAACTTTGTGAAAGGGGTTCCTTATGAGAAAAAAGCAAATCCTGAAAATCGCCGGAATGGAGATCAGTGTGGTCACTGATGCCGATTCAGCCATCGTTGAACAGAGTGTAGGCATGGTCGACAGAACCATCCGCGAGATCAAATTGAAAAGCAACGGTTGTTCCCTGACAGAAGCAGCCATCCTCTGCGCTTTGGATTCAAATGCAGAACGCCTGACACAGCAGCAAAAATATGCCTCCTACGAAACGCAGATAGAGCAGGATAAAGAAACGATCGAGGATCTGACCCGTCGTGTCAACGCCCTAACGGCGACGGTCGCTTCTTTGCAGGAAAAACTGGACCAGACTGCTGCCGAGCCCGGTGCTGAACCGGTTGCCGCAGAAGAAAGCGCACCGGAGCAGCCTGACGCGGCCGAGCAGCCCGAAGCTGCAGAAGAGGTCGCCGCTGACACGGAACCGGCTCCTGAACCCGCTCCGCAACCGAAAGCCCAAACCCGCACGCAAAGACCCAAATCCAAATCGCATGTCGGTTCGATGTTCGATTTGTTGACTTTTGATGATGTTTGATAATCGTTCCAGCAAAACTAAATTGCCAGAACTGCTCTGCCCTGTTGGCTCCGTCGATGCACTGAAAGCGGCCGTAGCCGGCGGGGCAGATGCCGTTTATATGGGCACTTCCTCGTTCAATGCGCGCATGCACGCGCATCCTTTTACGAGGGAAGAGACAGAAGAAGCCATCCGTTTGGCTCACGTGCACGGCGTCAAGGTGTATATCACGTTGAACACGGTGGTCATGGACCGCGAACTCGGCTCATGGCTTGAGGAAGCCGAATTTGTTTACCGGGCCGGTGCAGACGGTCTGATCATCGCAGATATCGGTGCCGCATCTCTGCTGCACCAGCGCTTCCCTGATTTCCCGCTTCATGCCAGCACGCAGATGTCCGTTCATCATTCCGACGCAGGAACCATGCTGAAAGACGCGGGTTTTTCCAGGATGGTCGTCGCCCGGGAGACTTCTTTCGAAGATCTGAAAACGGTTTGTGAAAAATCTCCGATCGAAATCGAATGTTTCATTCACGGTGCGCTTTGCGTCTCTCATTCCGGGCAGTGTCTGTTTTCTTCACTGGTCGGAGGCAGAAGCGGAAACCGCGGAGAATGCGCTCAACCCTGCCGCCTTCCCTATCAGACCGGCCGCACTCAATCCTACCCGCTGTCTCTGAAGGATCTTTCTTTGGCTCAACATGTGCCCGAATTACTGTCCTGCGGTTTGGCCTCGCTGAAAATCGAAGGCCGGATGAAATCTCCGGATTATGTCTATACAGTCACAAAGATCTGGAGAACTTTGTTAGATGAAAAAAGATCCGCCACCCCGGAAGAAATGGACACGCTGTCTTCTTCTTTCAGCCGGGACGGATTCACCGACGGGTATTTTACATCACAAGTTCAAGGCCCGTCAGCCTCAGGCATGTTAGGTGTCCGCACGGATCAGGACAAAGCAGCCTCTGCGCAAAGTCAACCTTTTTCCGGAGACCTTCGGAAAAAGCCGTTGGATATCACCTTCTCGATGCGGAAGGACGCACCTCTCGAGTTGGAACTGTCTCTTCCGGACAGAACCGATGCCCGGGTTCATGTCGAAGGACCTGTCCCCGAACTGGCGCGGACTCAGCCTCTGAACAGAGATCAGATTCATAAACAGCTCTGCAAATTCGGCAACACGCCTTTTGAACCGGCTCGCGTCGTGATCGATTGCGATGACGGGCTGATGGTGCCTGTTTCCGCATTGAACAATCTCCGAAGGTCTGCCGTGTCACGCATGTTCGATCTGCTTTCTCCGCAGAGGACGGCCCCGACCGGCCCCGTTGAGGCCGTTCAAACCGCCCTGTCCGGGTCTGTTTCCGGCAGGACCGCCTACTGTTACAATCCGAAGCAAATTACGGAAAAGTCCCGTTCGTTTTTTGATATCATTTATCTTCCCGTCTGGAAATATGACGGAGAATGTAGCGGCATTGCGCTGCCTCCCGTCATTTTCGATCACGAAACGAATGAAATTCAAAAGATGATCGAACGGGCCGAAGCTAAAGGCGCCAAACACGTATTATTGGCCAATCCCTGGCACTTGAATCTGGTCAAAAACACCTCGCTGACCATCCATGCGGATTTTCGTTTTAACGTAACGAATCGCTCTGCGCTCGCCTTTTGGCAGGCTCTGGGCATAAAAGACGTGATTGTCTCTCCTGAGTTGTCTCTCCCGCAATCACAGTCCCTGCTTCCCTTTTCCCGCCTGATCGCATATGGTCGTATCCCTTTGATGACGCTGGAAAAATGCGTCGGAAAAGAATTGGGACCTTGCTCGATTTGTGAAAAAGGCGAGATGTCTCTGAAAGACAGGACCGGGGCCTCGTTCCCCGTTTTGAGAGAATGGCAACACCGGAGTTTAATCTTCAACAGCCGTATCACTTGGTGCTCTGACATGGATGAATCCCTGAGAAAATACCATGCCCAGGCACTCCATTTCATTTTTTCAACAGAAACCGCCCATGAAGTCGACCGGGTGATCGATGCCTATCTGCAGCACCTCCGTCCTTCCGGCCCGTTTCGAAGAATTGGCTCTTTTTGATCAAAGAGCAGATTCTTTGGTACTTGCTCGCTGGTTTGCCCCTTTTCCGTTCAATTTTGGAATGGACGCGCGTTCTCTATGTATATTGCAAAGATAGATGCAAGTTTTTCGAGAAAGCACATCTGCCTATTTCAAACTTGCATCTACTCTTGCAATCGATGCAATCGACGTTGCAATCGACGTTGCAATCGACGTTCGACCATATTATCACAAAGATGTTAATTACCCCTTGACAAGTGGTTTTCTTAGTGCTATAATCCCCCTTGCAATTGATGCGGCATCGCCAAGCGGTAAGGCAACGGACTCTGACTCCGTCATTACCTAGGTTCGAATCCTAGTGCCGCAGCCATAAAAGAAACGTGATTTGTCTACCAAGGCCAATCGCGTTTTTTTGCGCCATTTTGGCGTTTTTGTGGTTTTTCAGGGCTTTTAAGGTAAAAATCGGGCTTCAGATCAGCTTCGTTGCTGTTTCAGAGCCCGATTATTTCTTTTTCTGGGCAAAAATGACGGGTATTTTCAGGATTACTTTTACAAGACTATAATCCCTTATTATGCTTGCCCGTTCAAAATAGATTATACGAGAACAATCGTTTACTATCGTAAACAATTATTGACAAATAATAAGGTTTATGTTATACTCAAGTTGGGAGGTGGTTGTGATGAAAATAGATTATTCAAAACTTTGGACGCTTTTGGCGAGCAAAAGAATGACGAAAAAAGATCTTATTGAAATGAGTGGGATCAGTTCACG
>CADBRS010000012.1 GCA_902797125.1 uncultured Ruminococcus sp. | reverse complement strand
TGAACCGGCCGTCCCCAAACTGCATCTCTGCGTGGTAGACGCCTTTTTGAACCGAAGGATCGGTTTCGCTCCGCTCCGTCAATGACAGTTCCACCTGACCGGAAGGCGTTCCGGCAGCGGTTTTTTCACAGGTATAATCCAGCCCGGCATGCGCCTGCAATTCATCGTTTTCGAACGCTTCAACCGTTAATTTGGCCTTTTTGACCGAAGCCTCGTCCCGGCCGTTGCCGTATTCGGCACGGAGGGTGATATCCAGCCTTTCGTTTTGAGGATGGACCGGATCTTCAGACAGGGAGAATGCGGCCGAATAATCCAAACCCGTGATCCGTCCGTCCACGGAGACGACGGAATAAGAAAATGTCGGATGGGCCCGATCCAGACTCTTTTGGAGTTCATCCAGAAAAGCATCCGCATCGTCAGCCTGCAAATCACCGAACTGGACCTTCTGAAGGACCGTATTCAGCCCCTCCCGGAAGAAATCGTATTTCGGATCTTTCAAAAGCTCCCGGATGATGCCCGGAATGGATGAAAGGGCTTCTTCATCCAGTGACACCTCGAGATGCTTTTCGGGATGGAACAGGGCAAAAGACTGGCCCTGTGGAAAAGTCGAATAGGTCCGGACGGACGCCTTCTTCATCAAAGCACTGATAAAATCGGTCAGCAGATCGCTCAAAAGCTTTCCCTCATTTTCAGACTGCTCATCCTTTAACTCGGGGTCCAGAACTTTTTCCAGTGCCTGACACAACTCTTCGAGCGAATCGAACTGCTTCTGGGTCAAGCCGGAATCCGGATTGTTGGCCGGATTGAACGGGGACGCACGGAAAGAATCGGCAAGCCCCTTGATCCGGACGGATCCCGCCATGCTTTTTTTGAGCCCGACCTTTTCGGGCAAAGGAATCTGGATGGAAAAACCCATCACGTCTTCCGTCTTCCCGCAGGTCAGATAAGCTTCTTTCTTGTCTGCAAAAACGTGGACGTCCAGAAGAATATCTTCTCCCGAACGTACGACAGTCGCGTTGACTTTCAAGTCCGCCGCCAGCCCGGTAGATTGCCCGGGCAGTTCCATAACCGCAACGACCTGAGCGTCCGTCTTTTGGGAATCCGGATCCTTTGTCACATCATTCATCCGGGTGATGAAATCCTGATAGTCCGAAAGGAACGCTTCCGTCGTGTCCTGAAAGGCTTTGTCCGGATCCATCGGAGCATGGAAAAAGAGCAGCAGAGCCGAGGCTGCGCAACACAGGACCAAAGCCGGGATCAAGATCGCCAAAAGCAGTTTCACCGGGAACTTTTTCCCGGGCTTTGGATTGGCCGGCGTCGCTGCAGGTTCAGCCGGAGATTCAGTTGTAAAATCTTGGTTTTCGGAGTTCGGGGTTTCGGTTGCCTCGGCACTCTCCTGAGGCTCGGCGCTCTGTCCGTTTTCAGGAGCAATTTTTTCTATTTCCTGGTCTGCCTGATTCAAATTGTCCTGATCCTGCATGGTCGAGTCTTCCTTTCTTTCGCCCGTTGCCGGACATGATCGATCCGGCTTCCGGGCATAATATTCCAACTATATTATATCTCAATTTTTGTACGCGCGCAAGAGGGACGGAAGTGCCATTTTTCCTTTTTCCGTAAAAGGATGGGCGAAACTTGTGTTTTCTTCTTGACTCACTCTTTGCGAAATGATATAATCCTTTCAGATAACAAAGACAGGAGGTCATCTCATGACCATTAAAAAGACACAAAATGGCAATCAACTCACCGTTGCGCTGGAAGGCCGTCTGGATACGACGACGGCGCCTCAGCTGGATCAGGAACTGAAAGCGTCTCTGGAAGGCGTCACCGAACTGGTCTTTGATTTTTCACAGCTGGCCTATGTTTCTTCCGCCGGACTCCGCGTCCTGCTGTCCACTCAGAAAGTGATGAACGTGCAGGGCAGCATGGTCGTCAAAAACGTCAATCAGGATGTGATGGACATTTTTGAAGTCACCGGTTTTTCAGACATTCTGACAATCGAATAATCCGACGACTCGAGTTTTTTGGAAAGGATTTCATCATGAGCGAACTTCATATTATCGACCATCCTTTGATTCAACACAAACTGACCATCATGCGCGACAAACGGACAGGTCCCAAGGAATTCCGGGAACTGCTCAAAGAGATCGCGACCCTGATGGGATACGAGCTGACCCGCGATCTGCCTCTGGAAGAGGTCAAGATCGAGACCCCGATCTGCAAGACCGTCAGCAAAATCGTTTCCGGCCGTAAGCTGGCCATCGTTCCGATCCTTCGTGCAGGTCTCGGCATGGTGGACGGACTTCAGGAACTGGTTCCTGTCGCAAAAGTCGGTCACATCGGTCTTTACAGAGACCCCAGAACGCATAAACCTGTCGAATACTACTGCAAGCTCCCGACGGACGTCGATCAGAGAATGGTCATCCTGGTAGACCCCATGCTGGCAACCGGCGGATCCGCAGCAGACGCGCTCACCATGCTGAAAGCACGCGGATGCCACAATATCCGTTTCATGTGTCTGGTCGCTGCGCCCGAAGGCGTTGAAGTCGTCAAAAAAGCTCATCCGGACGTCGAGATCTATACCGCTGCTCTCGACGATCATCTCAACGAGCATTGCTATATCGTGCCCGGACTCGGAGATGCCGGAGACCGTATTTTCGGTACACTGTAATCCATTCATGGTCACGGGCCATCCCGTGACCTGTTTTTTTTACCTATGAGAGAACTGATTATCCGAAAAAACGACGCAGGGCAAAGGCTGGACAAATTCCTGACCAAAGCCGTTCCGTCCATGCCCCAGTCGCTGCTCTATAAGTCCATCCGGCTGAAAAAGATCAAGGTGAACCGGAAGCGAACGGAAGCGTCCTATATCCTTTGCGAAGGAGACAGCATCTTGCTGTTCCTTTCGGAAGACCTGTTTCCGGACGAGACCGGCAACGTCAACCCGTATGCCCGGGTGCGCCCGAACCTGAGCATCGTCTACGAAGACGAACAGATCCTTTTGCTCAACAAAAAGCCGGGCGTCCTGGTCCACGCGGACGAGGAAGGAAACGAGAATACGCTCATTTTCCACGTGCAGGCCTATCTCTATCAGAAAGGGGAATACGACCCCTCTGAAGAACAGTCCTTCGCGCCCGCTCTCTGCAACCGGATCGACCGCAACACCGGCGGCATCGTCATCGCCGCCAAAACGGCCGAGGCGCTCCGGGACATGAACGAGCTGATCCGTCAGAACGACGTCAGCAAATACTATATCTGTGCCGTTCACGGTCTCATGCCGAAAAAGGAAGACACCCTGAAAGGTTTCTTGAAAAAAGACGAGAAAAACAATCTGGTCTCGGTCTCGGACCGCGAATTCCCGGGCAGCAAGCCGATCGAAACGCGCTACCAGGTCCTGTCCCAGAAAAACGGAGACAGCCTTCTGAAAATCGAGCTGGTCACCGGGCGGACGCATCAGATAAGGGCGCACATGGCCCATATCGGTCATCCCTTGCTCGGAGACGGGAAATACGGAGTCAACCGAGATGACAGGGAACAGGGCTACAAATATCAGGCGCTCTATGCTTTCCGGCTGTTTTTCCACACGTCCTTCCGCGCGGGGAATACCTGTCTGGACCATCTGAGAGGGCGGACTTTCGAGATCCCTCGCGAGGAGATCTGGTTTGAAAAAGATTTTCGGTAAAGGTCAAAAAAATCTGTTCTTTCTTGACATCATTCTTTCTTTTGTGCTACAATTTAGGTACCATAAAAACTCTGAAGGAGATTTTGAGTATGAAAAACGCAGTTCGTGTAATCGCTCTTTCTCTCGTCGTTGTGATGGCTTGCCTGTTCCTCGCATCCTGCGGGCTGAGCGGCAAATACGAAGCAACGGTCGCGGGCACCGGCGTGTCCCTCGAATTCAAGGGCAGCAAGGTGTACATCCAGTACAAGATCCTGGGCGCAACTTCTGACGAAAAGTATGAAGCCAAGTACAAGATCGACGGAGACAAGATCACCATCACGGTTGAAAACAAAGATGACAAATCCCAAAGCTTGGACGGCACCTTTGATTTCAAAAAGAACGACGACGGTTCCATCACCATCGGCGGCGTGACCTACAAAAAAGTCTGATCCGGTCTGAATCAGAGAAAAGCCCTTCCGCTGAAGGGCTGTGGTTAAAGAGAGACGGTGTGATCCGCTTGGATCGCACCGCCTTTCTTTACTGAAAAGGCGCCACGGAAACATGGCGCCTTTTCGTATAGATATGAAGAGAATTTCAATCTTTTTCATGAGATCTGCAAATTTACAGGAAAGGTACGCTGTTCGTCTGCAGCGAAGCACAAATTATCACGAAAAGTTTCTTCACAGCATCTGTTTTTGGTATAATGATAATATCGATGACAATCATTCTCTCTATGGAGGCATCATCATGTATCGATCGAAGCATTTCGTCTGGCTCTGTATGCTCTGCATCTTAGCCATCCTCATCACGTCCTGCGGACAGGTTTCGCAGCCTGATACCGAGACGGAATCCAAACCGTCCGAGTCCGCTTCCGAATCCGCTTCGGAAACCGCCAAAGAGACGGAAACCGAAAAAGTGAATTATATCCGTTTGGACAAAGCCAAAGTCGCGGACAAGATCGCAGGCTCCTGGATCGGTCAGATGGCGGGCGTCACATGGTCTGCTCCGACCGAGTTCCACTATACCGGGAGCATCATCCCGGAGAGCGCAGTTCCGGTCTGGACAAACGAGACCGTCAACGACGCTTTCGGACAGGATGACCTCTATGTCGAGATCCCGTTCCTTCAGGCGATCTATGAAAACGGCTTCGACTGTTCGCTCGAAACGATCGCAAACTATTTCAAAGAATCCAAATTCGGTCTGGCCCATGCCAACTATCAGGGGAGGAAAAACCTGAGAGACGGCATCGAGCCCAGACTCTGCGGCCATTATCTCTACAACTACCATGCCGATGACATCGACTGGCAGATCGAATCGGACTACCTCGGAAACATCTATCCGGGACTGGTCAACGAAGCTGCCGAAAAAGCTTTTGAGATCGGCCATATCATGAATTACGGAGACGGCGTTTACGGCGGTGTCTTCGTCGCCGCCATGCATGCGGAAGCCTACGTCACGGACGATCTGATGAAAGTGATCCGTGCCGGCATGGAAGTGATCCCCGAAGGGACTAAATTCCGTCAGGTGCTCGACGACGTCATGGCTGACTACGACGAGGGTCTTCTGTGGGAAGAATGCTGGCAGGATATCCAGACCAAATACGGCAACACGGATAAATGCCCGGAATTCTCAGGCCCCGCCAACATAGACGCCAAGATCAACGCGGCCTATATCCTCATCGGACTTCTGTGGGGAGAAGGAGACTTCGAAAACTCTGTCAAGATCGCCATGCGCTGCGGCCAGGATTCAGACTGCAACCCGTCTTCCGTGGCAGG
>CADBRS010000011.1 GCA_902797125.1 uncultured Ruminococcus sp. | reverse complement strand
TGAAATTTACGAACGAAGGGATGAATCCGCTGGCTCTGTCGAATGTACAGATTTTGAAAGGACTTTGTTTCCAAAACGGGTTGTCTCTTTCCAAAGGTCCATATCAAATTGGACGAATGGTTGGAGGCGCGCCGGGCAAAGAAGGCGATTTTCACTGGGAAGAATTACCGCAAGGCCGTCTGCTTCTGGCCAACCAGACTTACACGGAACGGTATCGCCATCCTTTTGCGGTGGCTCATGATCCATCAAACGGGGATTTCTTCGTCCTGAATCTGGCTTTTTCCGGCGGCTTCAGAATCGAATTCGAACACAGCGGGGAAGAAGTATACGGACAAAGCACACTTTCTTTTTCAGTGGGATTCGGAGGACGTGACCCTGCCAGGGTTCTTCTTCCAGGCGAATCTGCCACAACCCCTCGGGTTATCGCAACTTTCGTGCAAGGCACCTTTGATGAAGCGATCCAGGCGAACATAGATTTCGTCCGGGCAATCGGCGAATCGTGGACCAAGACACAGCTCGTTGAATGTAGCGCCATGACCAATAGGCAGGCGGAAGTCGAATACAATATAGAGGCGGGCCTTGAACTGGACGCGGATATCATCTACATAGATGCAGGCTGGTACATTCCCAAAGGGAAAAGCCTGGATGACTGGCCGGCATATTGTGGAGACTGGTACAGACCGGTTGATACCTACGATACGTCTCTGGTTGAATTTGGAAACCGGTGTCGAGCACAAGGCAAACGCTTCGGACTCTGGATGGACTTCGAAAAAATCGGATTCTTTTCCGAGACATTTCGTAAGGGAACTGTGAAATATTTGGTCGGTTACGACGGCAAGCCCGTTCCCGACGGGGCACAAGCTTTCATGGCGGATTTAACGGACGACGACACATACAAGTGGGCGTATGACGCGATTTGTCATGTGATTGACACGTATCAGCTGGACTATTTCAGATTAGATTCGGGCGTCTACGCGACAGAAGCCTGCCGTATGCACGGGGGCATCCGCGAAAATGCGGCATGGCGGTATTACGATCGACTCTATGAGCTGTTCCAAAACTTAAGAACAAAATATCCAGAGGTCGTTTTCCAGAATTGTGCCGGAGGGGGCATGCGAGCAGATGCCGGTATGACGACCATCATGTCTAACACATGGATCTCAGACATCAATCATGCTCCGGAATCTTTCAGAATCATCAACGGCATATCCATGATGATACCGGTTGAGTACTGTGTAAAACTGATCAACGGCATGGGGGCGGAAACCGGCTGCACGGACTATTTCAAATTAAATGTTGCCAGATATGGATCGCCTTTGATTCCGGGAGACGAAAGGATGCTGCCGGACGGATTCAAAAAGCACATTAGACCGATGCTCAAGATGTTTAAAACCTATGTGAAGGACATCCTGCCGCAGGCGCGGATTTTCCATCATACCCCGGATGTTTGTCTGGGTGAAGACGGAGAACTTGGCGCGTTGGAAATAGCGTCCAGAAGCGGAGATGTATCAATGGTCTCCGCATTCACACTCGGACCGGTCGAAAACCCCGGATTTAGATTGACATTCAAAGGGGTACTTGCCGGTCGAACATACCATGTTTACGCAAATGATCAGTGGATCGGAGATATGACGGGAGACGCTCTTCGAAAGGGCGTTCCTGTTGAAATCGAGGAGATGTGTGATTCGATCTGTCTCCTTGCGATTCAAACAGATCGATAAATAAAACAAAAAACAAATCAAGAAAAAAGATATTAAATTTGGCCGAGAAAAGTCGGCACAACAGGAGGTCGTTATGAATTTAATCCCTTACGTAAATATCAAACAGGGCACTAAGTCCGTGCAAAGATTTTCTTCAGGAAATGTTTTGGCTTTGACGCAAAGGCCTTTTGCCATGGCCGGCTTTTGTATTCAAAACCAGGATCCGCAGAGCGGGTGGTTCTTCCATCCGGACAAGCCTTTTTTGGAAGGGATCAGACTGACTCATCAGCCCAGCCCGTGGATCAACGACTATGGCACGTTTAACATGACCGTTCAGGCAGACACGCTGCATGACAATCCGGCCGCTGCATGGTCTGGATACCGCATCGATGAATCCGTTTTCAGACCGGATTACCTGATGGTCCGCATTCTGAGAGCCCGCAGCAAGGTTGAATTGACCCCGACAGAGCGCGGAGCAGCTGTCCGAATCACAAAAGAGTCTGATCTGCCCACATATTTTTCTTTGTTCCCGGTACGCGGCAATTACACCTATGAAATCGGGAAAGACTACGTCATGGGATGCACAGACGGACATTCCATGGACAAAGCCAAAGATTTCAAAATGTACTTTGCAGTCAAGTTCCCGGACGGGCTTGATGCAAAGAAAGTCAAACTCGTTGGCGAGAACGGAAAACCCCAGGCTGCGGCACACATTGAACTGGTTAGCAAAGTGACGGAAATCCGCATCGGTATTTCCTATATCAGCGCAGAACAGGCCCTTCTGGCCATCGAGCAGGACTGCGGCAACAAATCATTTGCCACACTTTGCGACGAGGCAGAAGATGTCTGGGAAGAACATCTGCACAGAATCGAAGTTTCCACAGACACAGAAGAAGAATTCGAAACGTTCTATTCCTGCATGTACAGAGTTTTCCTGTTCCCGCACAAAGCGTATGAAGTGGACAAGGAAGGGAACAGAATTCACTATTGCCCGTTTGACGGAACGGCTAAGCCGGGCGTGAGATACACAGACAACGGTTTCTGGGATACCTATAGAACCGTGTATCCGCTGTTCTCCCTCATTGCAAGAGATGAGTTTGCGGAGATGCTGGAAGGATTTGTCAACGATTATCTGGAAGGCGGATGGCTGCCCAGATGGCTGTCTATAGGGGAAGTCGGCTGCATGCCTTCCACGTTGATCGATGCAGTGATCGCAGAGGCAGCAAATGATGACATCGTTTCGAACGAAGTCCTTGAGAACGCACTGAAAGGCATGATTAATCATGCCAACAACGAAGGACCGGAGCCCCGGTTCGGCAGAAACGGTTGCTTGGCATACCTCAAATACGGATATGTGCCGCGCAACTTGCATAAAGAATCCGTCAATCTGACCCTGGATGCCGCATATGGAGACTGGTGTATTGCGCAGGTCGCCAAGAAACTGAACAAGCCCAAGGCGCTTGTCGACGAATACATGAAGAGATCCAAAAACTACAAGAATCTCTTTGACAAAGAGACCGGGTTTATGCGCGGAAGAGACACAGAAGGCAAGATGGCAGAGGATTTCGATCCGTGTCGCTGGGGCATCGAATATACAGAAGGCAGCGCATGGCAGGCATCATTTGCTGTACAACATGATTTTGAAGGGCTTGCCGAACTGTATGGCGGAGTTGACAAATTCCTGGAAAAAATCGATGCACTTTTCGCGGAACCGCCCATTTACCGTGTAGGCGGATACGGACAAGAAATCCATGAGATGTCTGAAATGGCAGCCTGCGATCTGGGTCAATTCGCCATTTCAAATCAACCCAGCTTCCATTACCCGTGGATCTATGCTTATTTCGGCCAGGAAGAAAAATGCGCCTATTGGCTGCGTAAAGCCTGCGAAGAATACTTCAGCGCAGAAGATGACGGATTCCCCGGGGACGAAGATAACGGAACAATGGCCGCATGGTACATCTTTGCTTGCCTGGGCATGTATCCGCTGTGTCCCGGTAAACCGATGGTAAAGATCAAGCAGATGCTGGTCAGGGACGCCAAGATCCTTGGCGTGCCACTGGTGAAATGAGGAGAGCATATGGCATTGACAAACAAAGTACTCAGGGGTGTGGCTTTTCACCACATCGCTTTAAAAGCAAAAGATTTTGATCGTTCGGTCGAATTTTATGAGGCGCTCGGATGCAAACTGGATTTTGAGTGGGGCGAAGGAAGCAAGCACATAGCCATGTTCGAAATCGGCGGCGGAGCCCGCATGGAAATATTTGCGGACGGGGGCGATGATTATGTTCCCAACGGCCGGTGGCTGCATCTGGCATTATCGGTTGAGAACGTCAAAACAGCATATGAGGCCGCTTTGGCAGCCGGAGCGAAGACCGTGATGGCTCCAGGCGTCATGTCGCTGGATTCCAGCCCCAGAAAGATGACTCTCCAAGTCGCTTTCGTGGAAGGACCGGACGGAGAAGTTATCGAGTTCTGCAAAACAGTAGTTCCAACGATTTGAGGGTAAATAAATGGAATTGACACTTGACCAAATCTATCATGCTGCGTTTGTTCTGAAAAAAGTCATCAGGCAGACCGCGCTTATCAAGAGTACGAAAATCGCACCAGGCGTCGACTTGTTCTTGAAACCCGAGAATCTTCAGATCACAGGATCTTTTAAAGTCAGAGGATCCGGATACATGATTTCTCAGTTGACAGACGAGGAGAAGAAGCGGGGCGTCATCGCCTGCTCGGCAGGGAACCATGCCCAGGGCGTCGCTCTGGCCGCGTCCAAATACGGGATTAAAGCCGTCATATGCCTGCCAGACGGGGCTCCTATCTCCAAAGTCGAAGCAACCAAAAGCTATGGCGCGGAAGTTTGCATGGTGGAAGGCGTATATGACGACGCCTATCGCCGGGCGCTTGAGATCAGAGACGAGAAAAAGTACACATTCGTTCATCCTTTTGATGACCTGAGGGTCATCGCGGGGCAGGGAACGATCGGTTTGGAAATCATTGAAGAACTGCCGGATGTGGACGCCGTCGTTGTTCCGATCGGCGGCGGAGGATTGATTTCCGGAGTTGCTTTCGCACTGAAAAAGCTGAAACCGTCAATCAAAATTTACGGTGTTCAGGCCTCCGGTGCGCCTAGCATGATCAATTCGATCCATGACGGACATATCGAGCGGCTGACGTCTGTATCAACGATCGCTGACGGCATTGCAGTCAAAGAACCGGGCGAGAACACCTTTAAGCTGGTCAATTCGTATGTGGACGAGATCGTTACCGTCACGGATGACGAGATCTCTTCGGCCATTTTGGCGCTGATCGAAGAGCACAAAATGATTGCAGAAGGGGCCGGCGCTGTATCTGTGGCTGCAGTTATGTTCGGAAAGATCCCGGCGGTCGGGAAAAAGGTCGTCAGCCTGGTTTCCGGAGGCAATATCGATGTGACCATTCTTTCAAGAGTCATCAAGAGAGGTCTCTACAAATCCGGACGTTCCTGCGGTCTGTGCATTGAGTTAATGGACAAACCCGGCCAGCTCAAAGCCGTGTCGCGCATCATCGCGGATTGCGGAGGCAATGTGATTTCGGTCCACCATGAGAGAGCCAGCGAGGCACAGGATGTAAACGGTTGTTTCTTGAGGATCGAACTCGAAACCAGAAATTACGAACACATCAAAGAAATCACAGAGGCGCTTAAGGCAGAAGGCTTTAAGCTCGTTTGAAAGAGGTTAAAAATGGAAAAAGTCTATACTCAGTCCGCCCCTGAGGCGATCGGCCCGTACACGCAGGCTATGGTGACGGGGAACCTGGTGTTCACATCAGGACAGATTGCAATCAACCCTGCCACCGGCAACGTAGAAAAGACGGATATTGAAGGACAGACAGAGCAGGTGTGCCAGAACCTGAAACACGTTCTCGAAGCAGCCGGATCGAGCCTGGAAAAAGCGGTTAAGACGACCTGTTTTTTGGCGGACATCGCCGATTTTGCTGCATTCAATCAGGTCTATGGGAAATATTTTGTATCCAAACCGGCCAGATCATGCGTGGCAGTCAAAACACTGCCCAAGAATGTGCTGGTTGAAGTTGAAGTGATTGCCGAGGTTGCTGAATGAACATCGTTTGCTTGGACATGGAGGGCGTGCTTGTTCCCGAAATTTGGATCGCTTTTTCGGAAGCCACCGGGATACCGGAGCTCAGAAGGACGACCAGAGATGAACCGGATTACGATAAACTGATGCGTTTCCGTCTGGAAATCTTGAAAGAGCACAAACTGGGGCTCAAAGAGATTCAGAATGTGATCGCGACGATCGACCCGTTTGAAGGGGCAAAAGCCTTTTTGGATTCCCTTAGAGCAGAAACACAAGTCCTTGTTCTGAGCGACACATTTTATCAGTTTGCCATGCCGCTCATGAAAAAGCTGGGATATCCCACGCTGTTTTGCAATTCACTTGAAGTCGGCGCAGACGGAGAGATCACAGGCTACCACATGCGTGTTGAGAAGTCCAAACTGACGACCGTGAAAGCGCTTCAGGCTATCGGTTTTGAAACGATCGCAGCGGGAGACAGCCACAACGATCTCGGAATGATCCAGGCCAGCAAGGCCGGGTTCCTGTTCAGAACAACGGACGCGATCAAGGCGCAACACCCTGAGCTGCAGGCGTTTGACACATTTCACGAATTGTTGAACGCAATCAGACAGGCATTTTGATCTCATATGACAGTTTTCTGGAACACGCTCATTTCCGTCACGGAAAGTTTCAACAATTTGTTTCGGACAGAAGATGCGGCCCTGTATCTGCACAATCATATCGGTGCTGTGCTCACTTGCATTGTGGCGGTGTTGATGATCGGCTTGGGAATTGCCTTCAGTTTTGTTGGCGACAAGTTCATCAAGGTCAGCACGCTCTTTCTGGCGATTTGGGTGGGCATTCTCCTGGGAAGAGGCGTCATCTACCCATTTATCGAGGCTCACGCGACATTGACAGAAGGCTGGGCAACGGCATTTAAAATAGCGCTCCCTGTTATTGTTGCCGTGCTGGTCGCTGTTCTGGCTTACAAGGTGACGAAACTGGTCTTCTTCATCGCAGGAGGGCTGGTTGGTTTCTTTGGAGGTCACGCATTGGCTGCCGCGATCCAGGCGGATACCGTGGCGACCCTCATCATCATCGGTTTGGGCGTTGTACTGTTAGGTCTGATCGCATTGCTGGTGCGAAAAGCGGTGATCAAGGGCTGTTTTATCGTGCTCGGATCTTTGCTGGCAGCGTTCGGGGCGTCTCTGATCGCTGTTGTGGCCGGTCAATCGGCACGATATGTGCCTGTCTTACTGATCAGTTTCATTGTGGCTCTCGTGATCATTTTGGTTTGTCAAATTGTTCGATCTGCCAAGCATCGCAGCTCAAAAGAATGATTTTTTTAAAAAACTCAAGCCCAAAACACCTGAAAATGTGTTTTGGGCCTTCTTTTCTCTTGACTAATACCTAAATAAAAGAATATAATACAAGATAACGGCTTTATGTCGTTAGAAACAGAAAATTTTTACATCTGCCGACATGAAGGCAGATTTCAGGAGGATTTATCTATGGCAATTCAACGGAAAAAGGTTTCCATGGACGGGAACCAGGCTGCCGCAACAGTCAGTTACGCTTTCACTGAAGTCGCAGGCATCTATCCGATCACTCCATCCAGTCCTATGGCTGATTATGTTGACCAGTGGGCTGCACAGGGTCTGAAGAACATTTTTGGTTCGCCCGTCAAAGTGATGGAAATGCAGTCAGAAGCCGGCGCAGCAGGAACGGTTCACGGTTCTCTTGCAGCAGGTGCTTTGACAACCACCTATACTGCTTCTCAGGGCTTGCTCCTGATGATCCCGAACATGTATAAGATTGCCGGCGAACTTCTGCCTGGCGTTTTCCATGTGTCGGCTCGTTGCGTAGCTACCCACGCATTGAACATTTTCGGAGACCATTCCGACGTTTATTCAACCCGTCAGACCGGTTTTGCTATCCTGGGCGAGACGAATCCGCAGGAAATCATGGACCTTGGAGCAGTTGCCCACTTGGCCGCCATCAAAGGGAGAGTTCCTTTCCTGAACTTCTTCGACGGCTTCCGCACGTCTCATGAGATCCAGAAGATCGAAGTATGGGATTACGATGATCTGGCCAAAATGGTCGACATGGATGCTGTCAACGAATTCAGAAAGCATGCATTGAATCCGGAGCATCCCGCACTTCGCGGTTCTGCTGAAAACTGAGACATTTTCTTCCAGCATCGTGAGGCTTGCAACAAGTATTACGAAGCTCTTCCCGCTATCGTTGAAGATTACATGAATCAGGTCAACGAGAAACTGGGCACAGACTATAAACTGTTCAACTACTACGGCGCACCGGATGCCGACCGCGTTATCGTGGCTATGGGTTCCATCTGTGATGTGGCTGAAGAAGTCATCGACTATCTGACAGCCAAAGGCGAAAAAGTCGGTCTTGTCAAAGTCCGTCTGTATCGTCCTTTCGTTGCCGAGAAACTGGCCGAAGCACTGCCTAAGACAGTGAAAAAGATCGCTGTCCTCGACAGAACGAAAGAGCCTGGCGCTCTGGGCGAACCCCTTTATCTTGATGTCGTTGCAGCACTGAACCTGACCGGTGTGAAAGCCAATGTTGTCGGCGGTCGTTACGGCCTCGGTTCTAAGGACACACCTCCTTCCTCTGTATTTGCAGTGTATGAAAACCTGGCTCAGAAACAGCCGAAACACAATTTCACCATCGGTATCGTTGATGATGTCACAGGTCATTCTCTGGAAGAGAAGCCCGCTCCCGACACCGCTCCTGCCGGCACAACAGCCTGCAAGTTCTGGGGTCTCGGCGGCGACGGTACTGTCGGTGCCAACAAGAACTCGATCAAGATCATCGGCGACCACACAGACAAATACATCCAGGCATATTTCCAGTATGACTCAAAGAAGACCGGCGGTATCACCATTTCGCATCTGCGTTTCGGCGACAAGCCCATCAAGTCTCCCTACTACATCAACAAAGCAAACTTTGTTGCTTGCCACAATCAGGCATACATCAAAAAGTATGACATCGTTCAGGATGTGAAGCCCGGTGGCACGTTCCTTTTGGACTGCATCTGGACTCCCGAGGAACTTGACGAGCATCTGCCCTCCAAGGTCAAAAAGTATATCGCAAACAATGGTATCAAGTTCTACACGATCAACGCGACCAGCCTGGCTATCAACAAGATCGGCAATGCGAAAGTCAAGAACACGATCCTTCAGTCCGCATTCTTCTCTTTGGCCAACCTGCTTCCGAAAGAAGACGCTATCGAATATATGAAGAAGATGGCCTACAAGTCCTATATCAAAAAGGGACAGGCCATGGTCGACCTGAACTATGCGGCTATCGACGCAGGTGCCGACGCAGCCGTCGAGATCAAAGTTCCTGAAGCATGGAAGACATGCAAGGATGACGCTCCGGAAGCACCGGCAACCAGCGAACGCAAAGATTTGGCCGAATATGTCAACAACGTTGTCAATCCTGTCGGAAGAATGGCAGGCGACAGTCTCCCGGTTTCCGCTTTTGAAAAATATGCTGACGGCCAGTATCCGCAAGGCGCCGCCGCATTTGAAAAGCGCGGTGTTGCCGTTATGGTCCCTGAATGGAACGCTGAAAAATGCGCACAGTGCAACAACTGCTCGTTCGTTTGCCCGCATGCCGCTCTTCGTCCGTATGCTATGACTGAAGAAGAGGCGAAGGCCGCTCCCGCTCAGACCAAGTTTGCTCCTCGCCCTGTTGTGAAGACAAATTACAAGTTCACAGTGGCTATCTCTCCGCTTGATTGTATGGGCTGCACGCTTTGCGTGAAGGCTTGCCCGATCAATGCAACAGCCGAAAAGAAAGCGCTTGAGGCCGCCAAGGCAGCAGGTGTGACAGATCCCAAGGAATTGGCAAAAATCAAGGCCAACAAAGCCGACCTGGCCATCTACATGGTTCCTCAGGCAGCTGCGGCTGATCAGCAGGCTGTGTTTGATTATGCAGTTGCAAATGTCGCAGAAAAAGAAGAGTTGGTCAACGCTACTGTTAAGGGCAGCCAGTTCAAACAGCCGTTGCTTGAGTTCTCAGGCTCTTGTGCAGGTTGTGCCGAAACATCTTATGCAAGACTTGTCACACAGCTGTTCGGTGAACGCATGTACATCTCTAACGCAACCGGATGTTCTTCCATTTGGGGTGGCTCCGCTCCCGCAACACCTTACACGGTGAACAGAGAGTCCGGTCGCGGACCCGCTTGGGCTAACTCCTTGTTCGAAGACAACGCGGAACACGGATTGGGTCTTGCTCTGGGTCAGAAGGTCATTCGTGAACGCAACATCGAAAAGATCAAGGCACTTCAGTTCGAAAATGCCGAAGACCAGAAAGTCGTTCAGAACTATCTGGATACCGTTAATGACGGCGAAGCAAACCTGAAGGCTACGAAAGAGTTGGTTGCACTGCTTGAAAAATGCGCTGCTGCCGGCTGCAAAGAGAGCGCAGAGATCCTTGAAGCTAAAGATTACCTGAACAAGAAATCTGTCTGGATCTTCGGCGGCGACGGCTGGGCATACGATATCGGTTT
>CADBRS010000010.1 GCA_902797125.1 uncultured Ruminococcus sp. | reverse complement strand
TCATCCGATCAGATGATCATTCGTTATCCAGCTTTTCAAATGCTTCGATCGTTCTATCCAATGCGGCCTCGATCTTAGACTGGGCAGAAGTAAATGCAGAAACATATACGCCCATACCTTTGGTAATGATCTCATGGGCGGTTGATCCGCAAACCACATCATACCAGTAGGTCTGTCCCAACTCCAGATGCAAATTCTGGTTGAGGGCATGAAGGATTTCAGAACTCTTTTCGTCTCTGACGTTCTTCAGTTCAAGCACTTCATCGACGAATGCAGGAATCACGTCCACGTATGAATAATAGGCCATTTCTTCAAGCACCGCACTGACCAGCTGGTCCTGAGTGGAAGATGACGGCACAAAGTGAGCAACAACACCGGTATTGTATGAGCGGTACTGGTCACCAGGCTCCAACGGATGATACGTCGGGAAAGGGACTGTTCCATAATCGAAAGTTGCATTTCTTAGATTACCCATGTATGTTGCGCATGTTCCTGCAAACAAAGCTTTGGAGTCTGCAAACATACGAACGTTGTTTTCATAGATGTGACCGGTGTTGTAAAGCTTGGCATTGCCCATGTTGAAGGCATATGATTTGTCAAGAACATCTTCAAGCAAGCATTCAAGAATGTCGTAAAGCTCTTCGTTACCCAACGCATTCAGATAAGGCAGATCGTTTTCATCTTTTGCGATGTAGTTTTGTTTGTTGACAACAATGAAATTATTGTTCCAATGAGATCCGTTATATGCCAGACCCCAAAGGTCATTCTCGGTCATTTCCTCGTCACCATCGAGATCCGTTGCCGCAGTGGCTTCCATCTGAACCATCGTGTCCATGGTCCACAGCCCAAGATCGTAAAGTTCATAAGGATTATCCAAATGTTTGTCTTCTACGATCGCCTGGTTGAACAGCACAATCTGCATGCCGCCGAACAGGTCAACATTGAAATACCCGCCTGCAAAATACAGATGATGGTCGACTGTCAGTTCCTGGTTGACTGTCTGATACCACCAGGGTGCATCCAGATCTACGTAATAGCCTGCTTCCTTCGTCAGAGCTTCGATCGGTTGAACATATCCGTTCATGACCATATTTAAAGCGAATCTGTCGATCCAGACACCCAGCTGGAAAGCATCCGATCCGCCGCCCAGTACTCTCGTGCTGAACGCGTCTGTGTTGACCAGGTTTCCGGACGTATCGATGACCAGATGAATGTTCAGATCTTCTTCGATCGCCAGATTTCTGTAGTAGATCTGATCGTTCAGTTGGTCTCCGTTGATCATATGCGAATCAAACTGAGTCCAATAAAAAGCTGTTGTTTCATTTTCACCCGGACAGGTCAAAATGATGAAATCTGCTTCATTGAAATCCAACTCTTCAGGAACTCCGAACGGATAATCCTGTTTTTGGGTTTCATCCTCTCCGGTCGTTTCCTGGCCGGGCTCATCTGGTGTTTTGCCCGTTCCTTTGCTGCTCTCTGTCTCATCGGTTTGAGAACTTGAGCCGCATGAAGCAAGGACCGTCAGCAACATGGCCGCCAGAAGCAGGAAGATAATCAGTTTCCTTTTCATGTAATAATCCTCCTATAATTATGCTTTTATATTCTTTTTGTAATCGGGATTCAAAAGATGCTCAGGACGGCCTTCGAAGAAACGGACAATATTATAAACTGCCATTTTAGAAGACTTGACCAGGCATTCATGCGCTCCCGCGCCTGCATGCGGCAGAAGCATGGTGTTCGGTGCCTTGAGCAACGGATTGTCCGGTTCGGGAGGTTCTTTTCTGAACACATCCAGACCCGCTCCTGCAATGATGTGATTCTCCAACGCCCATGCCAGATCCTCTTCCACGATCAGACTGCCCCGACCTGTATTGATCAGAATGGCTGTAGGCTTCATACGTGAAAGAAATTCTTTATTGACCATATTGATAGTGTCAGGCAAAGCAGGCACGTGCAGACTGATCACGTCGGCCGTTTCGATGATCGTGTCCAGATCGACTTCAGTCACGTCATATTTGTCCGCTGTTTCCTTGTCGAACCGGATATCGCATGCGATCACGTGGCAATCAAAGCCATAGAGCATTTTGGCGAGTGCCTTGGAGATGTCTCCGAATCCGATCAGACCGACTGTTTTTCCCTCCAGTTGATGACTCAATCTTCCGTCGAAGAACCAACTCCAGTCGTTCTGTCTGACAGACGCGTCTCTTTGAGGCAGTTCTCTCAGTAAGTTGATCATCAAGCCGATGGCGCACTCTGCAACAGCGACGGATAAAGAACCGGCTGCGTTACAAACGGCAATTCCCTGTTTGGACGCTTCGAATTTATCGATCTCATCCGTACCGACCCCCCACCGGGAGATCATGGCCAATTTGCCCGTGCCCAATTCCTGAACGGCCTGTGTCGGAAGTTTTTCACCGCATGTGATCACGGCGTCATAGACCTTGATCTGATCGGCGAAATCCAGAAAGGTTCGTGTCGGCATATCCAGAATATCGGCCTCATAGCCGTTCTTCTCCAGCTCCGCTTTCATCCACTCACGGAAATAGAGAGGATTCTGTCTGCCCAGAATTGCAACTCTTCTCATGCCTGACCTCCGAAATAGACCATCGTTTTGATCACCTTGTGAGGATCTTCGGGAGCCAATGCGCGATCCATATCTTTGTAAAAGTCCATATTGCCCGTGATGATCGTGTCAAGTTTCAGATCATAGTTGGTCATGATATTGGCCACGGCTTCCAGATTGCCGTATTCGCCCATGATCCCGATCAGCTGGATCTGCTTGGATACGAGCTGATCGATATCAAAATCGGGAAGTTTCTTTTCATAGAATCCGATAACTGCGATCAAGGCATTCTGGGCTGAGACATTCAGCGACTGAGCGATCGCTGCCGGAGCTCCGGAGCATTCCAGAACGAAGTCAGCCAGCTTTCCGCCGGTCAGACGCTTCAGTTCCTCTTCCGGACATACCTGAGACGTGTTGATGGTTCCCGCTATATCCAAGGACTTGGCCACATTGAGTTTCATCTCGTTGCGTCCCACAAGATAGACGTGTTTCGAACCTTTGTATTTGGCCAAAGCAGCGGCTGCCATCCCGATGGATCCCGTTCCGATCACTGCGACGACGGAATCTTCTTTGATATCCATTTTTTTGACACCGCCCCATGCGACCGACAAAGGCTCGCAAAGTGCGGCTTGCTTCAGCGACACGTGATCCGCCAGCCGGTAGATGTGTCTTTCAGGAGCCAGATAGTATTCAGCGAAAGCACCCGGCCACCTGGGATTGATCGTCCCGACGTGATGACGTCCGGTACAGCCGTTATAATCGCCCTTCTGACAGGCGGGACAAACGCCGCAGGAAACATAATTGTCTCCGACAACCGGATCTCCGACTCGGACCTTGGTCACCTTGGGCCCGACGGCAGCGACGATACCGGACCACTCATGGCCCAGACGCATCGGATAATCCGCCTGATTGTTCCGTACGAAACTGCTGTTGCCCGAAAAAAGCGCATAATCTGTGCCGCAAACCCCGCAATACCGAACTTTGACGAGGATCTCGTCATCTTTCGGGACCGGCGTTTCGACCTCGATATAACTGCCCT
>CADBRS010000009.1 GCA_902797125.1 uncultured Ruminococcus sp. | reverse complement strand
GAAGTCAGGCAACCATGTCATATTCTGGAAAGCCGTGAAATCGATCAGCTTGAGAGCATCGTTTCCGGTTGCGATGCCGATCAGCGTAAAGATGGTGGCGAGCAGGTAACCTGAACCGATACCGATGATGAAGGGGATCAGTTTGAGTGTCTTCTTGCCGAAGACGGAACAGATCACGACGACTGCGATGGTGACCAGTGCGCAAAGCAGACTCAGCCAGGCGGTCGGGTTGTCCATGACATAGTTGGAATTTGCGGCGTCATACATAGCACCTGTCAGCACATTGCCGACAGCACCGCCTGCCAGAGACAAGCCGATGATGGCCACTGTGGGGCCGATGACGACAGCAGGCATCAATTTGTCGATCCATTTGACGCCGGCGAACTTAACTGCAAGCGAGATGATGACGTAAACAACGCCTGCGCAGATCGCACCGATCAAAAGACCCGTGAAACCCGCATTGGCTGTCGCAGCACCCGCGAAAGCAGCGAACATTGAGGGCATGAATGCAAATGAAGAACCCAGGAACACCGGACTCTTGAATTTGGTGAACAGTAAATAAACGAGCGTACCGACGCCGGCTCCGAACAGAGCTGCGGACTGAGACATCCCGTTTCCGACGATGGCCGGAACAAGAATGGTTGCTGACAGGATAGCC
Organism: uncultured Ruminococcus sp.; assembly: GCA_902797125.1. Taxonomy (GTDB): domain Bacteria; phylum Bacillota; class Clostridia; order Oscillospirales; family CAG-272; genus RUG14240. The sequence continues at coordinate 12,433 of CADBRS010000009.1, read as the reverse complement.
AGTAACTGCTGGAAGGCGAAAACAATGATCTGACCTGTTTTCGGACGATCCTTCACCTGGTAGATGAGATTCATAAAGAAGCCTCCATATTTTTTTTGCACGGAAACCGCTCTGCTTCGGCCGTCTCCTTTGATTTCGCCTAAAAAAAGGGACCCCACTCGGCAGTTTCTGCTGATACGGCGTCTCGATTTCTGTGAGCCTTTTACACTCTCTTTCCGGTATATAGTCTGTGGCTCGGCTCACACGCTTCATCGCCGTACAGGTGCTTGTTGGCGTCATTATAGCATGACCCAAAACGGTTTGTAAATAGCAATGATAAAAAATTTTTGGATTTTTTTTGAACCGCCCATCCTTTCCTGAGCGGGAAAAATAATTGACTTTTATAAAAAAGAAGATTATACTGTTTTTGCGGTTTCGGAAAAGACCATTGACAATTGGAGCCGCTTTGCTTGAGGGGAGAGAACTATGAGCGCAGACTTGATCAGAGAGATCGAAAGCAAAAAGAAGGACATGTCCAAAGGACAGCGTCAGATTGCGGATTTTATTTTGAACAACTATGAACAGGCTGCCTACATGACGACGGTGAACCTGGGTCGTTCGGCCCGCGTCTCCGAATCTTCGGTCGTCCGTTTTGCCCATTTTATGGGTTATTCCGGTTATCCTAAATTCCATCAGGCGCTTCAGGAAACTGTCCGGAACCGGCTGACGGCTTTCCAGAGAGTGGCCGTTTCCAACTTGCTGATCGGCGACTCCGAAGTCCTTGAGAAAGTTCTGATCTCGGATCAGCAGAAGATCAAACAGACTTTGGACGAGACCAAAAGGGAATCTTTCAACCGGGTCGTCAATATGCTGGTCGAGGCCAAGACCGTTTACGTCATCGGCGTGCGCGCGTCCAGTATGCTCGCCCAGTTCCTGACTTTGAATCTGCGCATGATCTTCAATAACGTCCGCGCGATCGACGTTTCGTCTGGCGGAGACGTTTTTGAACAGCTTTTGCCCATGGAAAAAGGAGATTTGCTGTTTGCGATCAGTTTTCCGAGATATTCGTCCCGCGTGGTCAAGGCGGTGAAATATGCTCAGCAGGCTGGCGTCACGGTCGTGTCGCTGACGGACAATCCGATGTCTCCTATCGCGAAAGGAGCCGACGAGGTGCTTTATGCACAGAGCGATATGGCCTCGTTTGTCGATTCGCTGGTCGCTCCTCTGAGTCTGATCAATGCGATTCTGGTCGCTATCAGCAAAAAATGTCCGGAGCAGGTTTCCGAACGCTTGCTACGTTTGGAACAGATCTGGGATGAATACGAAGTCTATGACAAAGACAGACATTGATTCTTTCGACGTCATCGTTGTCGGCGCAGGAGCCGCAGGGATGATGGCTTCAGCCGCCGCAGCCGGGACAGGCGTTTCCGTCTGCATGCTGGACAAAAATCCCCGCCCGGGGGCCAAAATGCTGATCACCGGCAAGGGCAGATGCAACATCACGAACGACTGTGACACACAGACTTTCCTGGGTGAGGTGATCCGCAATCCCCGTTTCATCTATTCTGCCATGGCCGGTTTTTCGACGCAGGACACGAAACATTTTTTCGAATCCCGTGGCGTCCCTCTCAAGACCGAACGGGGCAGGCGTGTTTTTCCTGTTTCGGACCGTTCGGGCGATATCGTGGCAGCCATGGAAAAGGAATGCCGCGTCGCCGGGGTCCGTTTCGAGCAGGCCCGCGTCACGGGACTGATCTCCGATGCAAACGGGATCCGGGGAGTGAAAACAGATCAAGGCTCTATCTATGCGAGGGCAGTGATCCTGGCCACGGGAGGTATGTCCTACCCCAGAACTGGATCGACCGGGGACGGTTATGCTTTTTGCCGGTCCCTCGGACACACCGTCACCGAACTGTCGCCTTCTCTGATCCCCTTGGTCTGCGAGGGCAGTCTTTTTGCCGAGATGCAGGGATTGTCTCTGAAAAATGTGACGCTCTCCCTCACGGACGGACAAACCGGGAAGGTCCTTTACAAGGATCTGGGCGAGATGATGTTCACTCATTTTGGATTGAGCGGCCCGCTGGTCCTCTCCGCGTCGGCCTATATCCCGCACATGGAGCGGGGACGCTACAGCGTGAGTATCGATCTGAAACCCGCATTGAACGAGCAGACACTGGATACAAGGATCCAGTCGGATTTCAAAAAATATGCAAATAAAGATTTCTGCCATACGCTTTCGGATCTTCTGCCGGCCAAAATGATCGACGTGATCGTCAGACTGTCAGGGATCCCGGAACATTTGAAAGCCCACGAGATCAAAAAAGAGCAGCGCCAGGAACTCGTGCGTCTGCTGAAGAACCTGAGATTCGAGATCCGCGGGTTCAGACCTTTGGAAGAAGCCGTCGTGACCCGGGGCGGGATCGCCGTGTCCGAGATCAATCCGAAAACCATGGAGTCAAAAATCTGCAAAGGATTATACCTTTCAGGTGAAATGATTGACGTAGACGCCTTCACAGGCGGATATAATCTGCAGATCGCGCTGTCGACAGGCCGTTTGGCCGGTTTGTCCGCCGCGGCTGCCGTCAGACAAGAATGAGTAAAACCGAAAGAGGATTTTCATATGTATCAAATCGCGATAGACGGTCCCAGCGGAGCGGGAAAGAGCACCGTGGCTAAAGCCCTGGCCAAAGATCTGGGCATCGTATATGTGGATACGGGCGCGCTCTACAGAGCCGTCGGATACTACGTGAGAGAAAAGGGCATCGATCCCAAAAGCGGACCGGATGTCGAAGGCATCCTTCCTGAAATCACCGTGACCATCCGGTATGAGAACGGGGCTCAGCACGTCCTTCTCAACGGAGAAGATCTTGGGGACAGGATCCGTCAGCCGGATATTTCCATGTATGCGTCTGCAGTATCGGCTATTCCCGCGGTGCGCGCGTTTCTGCTTGAAACACAGCGCAGCATCGCCAGGGAGAACAATGTTGTCATGGACGGCCGGGATATCGGAACCGTCATTCTGCCCAACGCGGACGTGAAGATCTTTCTTTCCGCATCTTCCGAAGCCCGAGCGATACGCCGTTACGAGGAACTGAAAGCAAAGGGGATCGAAACCAGTCTGGAAGAGGTTCTCGCCGATATGGAGCGCCGGGACAAAGCGGACAGGGAACGGGACGTCGCTCCAGCCGTCGCCGCGCCTGATGCCGTTCCTGTGGACAATTCGGGGCTGGATGCCGAGCAGACGCTGGAGTGCATCAAGCAGATCATTTTCAAAAAGATCCCGTCCTTCAAAACCAAATGAGCATCTTATACAGGATCATGTACATCCTGTTCAAATATCCAGTCAAATGGATATGCAGGATACACGTTCACGGGAAAAAGAATGAGCCCAAAAGGAAAGACGGCCCCGTACTGATCTGTTCCAACCATCTGTCCAATCTGGATCCGCTCGTTCTCTGCGATGCACTCAGACACTGGCAGCCTTACTACATGACCAAATCCGAACTGTTCAAGTTTCCGCCTCTGAGGTGGTTTCTGAAGGCGTTCGGAGCTTTTCCAGTGCATCGGGGCGGCGCGGACGCGGGCGCATTCCGGACCTCTCTGGAATTGCTCCAAAAGAACCGCGGGGTGACAGTCTTCCCGCAGGGGCACAGACAGCCCGGAAAAGAACCCGGAGAAACGCGGATCATGTCCGGTGCCGGCTGGATCGCAGATCACGGGAACGTCTCCGTGCTTCCCATTTTGATCAAAACAAAAGACTGGCAGCCCAAATTCTTCAGGCGGATCGACGTCTATATCGGCGCTCCGATCAAACCCGAGGAATGGAAAGATCTCGAATCGGGGCATGAGAGAAGCACGCAGATCTCTCAGCTGATCATGAACCGGATCATCCAGGCGGACAAGGAGAGCCCAGCGGTATGAGTAGAAAAGTTACGGTCGCCAGGCATGCAGGTTTTTGCTACGGCGTCAGAAGGGCCACGGACATGCTGGAAGAGGTTCTTCGTTCCAAAAAGCCCGGAGAAACGATCTACACGCTAGGTCATCTGATCCACAACGAAGTCTATCTTAAATCACTCGAAGAGCGCGGCGTTCGCTCTGTCGGGGAAGACGAGATCCTCCGGCTCTGCGGCCAGGCAGATCCGGAACATCCGGTCACGCTGCTGCTGAGGGCACACGGGATCCCTTCTGAGACTCTGGATGTCCTGGCAGAGAAGTCCCGGATCAATCCTTCTTTCCGTTATCTGGACTGTACCTGTCCTTTTGTCGAAAAGATCCGGAAAATCGCCCGGGAATTGGATGTTGACAATGATTATCTGGTCGTCATCGGGGATGAAAACCATCCCGAAGTGCGGGGGATCCTCAGCTGCTTCAAAGGAGAAAAGTACGTCTTTTCAAGCCCGGACGCTCTGAAGGATGCTGCTGAGCACGGAATTGTTGTGAATATGCACAAAAAACACGGTTCTTTTGTGGCACAAACGACATATTCGATAACCGGATGGGCTGAAATCACAAATATTTGTGAAAAACTGTTTACAAACTATACAATATTTGATACAATATGCTACGCGACTGGAGAGCGGCAACTTGAGGCGCAGACGTTGGCGAAAAGCTGCGATCTGATGATTGTGATAGGCGGGAAAGACAGTTCCAACACGGACAAACTTTACCGGCTTTGCAAGAAGGATTGCGCGAATACGCTCCGGATCGGAAGCGCCGCCGAGTTATCCGCCGTTAATCCGGCGTCCTATCAACGCATAGGTATAGTTGCCGGTGCATCGACACCGAGCAGCTGCATAGAGGAGGTTTACCAAACAATGAGCGAAATTTCAAATGAAAATTTCGGTGAACTGCTTGATTCTGAATCATCCTGTAAAACAGTTAGGCAAGGAGAAATCGTCAAGGGTACGATTACGTATGTTTCTGACAAGGAACTGCAAGTCGATTTGGGTACGAGTGTCACAGGCATCATCAAGGCCGACAACATTTTTGACGATCCTTCGGCTAAGTTGACAGAGCAGTTCAAAGTAGGCGACGAGGTCGAGGCCAAAGTCATCCGCGTCAGTGACATCGAAGGAATCGCCGAACTTTCCAAGAGACAGGCCGATGCAGGCAAAAACTGGAAAGTCATCGTTGACGCTAAGGAATCCAAAGAAAACTTGACTGGGAAAGTAATCGAAGTAGTTAATGCTGGCGTAATCGTCCTCGTAAACTCCATTCGCGTTTTTGTTCCCGCATCGCAATCAGGGCTTCCTAAAGACGGAGATCTCAACACCCTGAACGGTCAAACTGTTGAACTCAAGATCATCGACATCAAAGATGGTTCACCCCGTACCAGAAGAGCAGTAGGCTCCATCCGACTGGCCGCCAGAGAAGCAGCAAGAGCTGAGCGCAAAGCTCGCGAAGCTGAATTCTGGGCAAATCTTCAGGTCGGTCAGGAATTCCAGGGCAAAGTCAGGAACCTGACAAACTATGGTGCATTCGTCGACATCGGCGGACATGACGGCATGGTCCATGTGACCGAACTCTCATGGCGCCGTATCGGCAAGCCTGCGGATGTCTGCAAAGAAGGCGACGTTCTCACCGTTTACGTCCGTGAGTTCGACCCTGCCAAGAAGCGCATCTCCCTGACTTGCAAGAGCATCGGTTATGATCCTTGGGAAGCTTTTCAGAGCCAGTATGAGATCGGTTCTGTTGCTTCCGTCAAGATCGTCAGCCTGGTTGCTTTCGGCGCATTCGCCGAGATCCTTCCCGGTGTAGACGGACTGATCCATATTTCTCAGATCGCAGATCATAAGATCAGCAAGGCAGACGAAGTTCTGGAAGTCGGTCAGACCGTGGATGCGAAGATCACGGATATCGACTATGAGAAGCACAAGGTCAGCTTGTCCATCCGCGCTTTGATCGAAGAAGCCATGGCTGCTTCCGAAGAAGATGCTGAGGAAACTGCCCCGGAAGCCGAAGAAGCACCGGAGGCTCCTGTTGAAGAGACAGTTGCCGAAGAGGCTGCTCCTGAAGAAGAGACTCAAGCATAATTTAACATCATGACATAGAAAGGCAAACTCATGAAATCCGGTCATCTGTTTGTCTTTTTTATTGGAGGTTTTTTATGAAAAAACTGATCTGCTTATTCATTTTGTTACTGTTGGTGGCCGTATGTTTTGCAGCCTGCGGGCAATCCAATGAATCCAATGAAACAGAGGAACCGACTGAAACGAAATCAGATGCGACCGAATCGGAGACCGAATCCTCAACGGATCCCGGCGAGGGCACCGTGACCCCGAGTTACACCCCGGGGCTGGGAATGGTCTCATATGACGATCAGAATATTCAGACTGCGGAGTGGAAAATGGAAAGCGGACTCTATAAACAGATCTATAAGGTCAATCCGACGACAGGCACCCGGACCACCTTCCAGGCCTCGGTCAGTTATGCCCCCGTCCATGCTATCCCGACAGATTCCGTGATGGTTTACGGAGACTCCGCCAGCGCTTTCAAAGCATGGGACGGATCCGGAGCCTATACGATCGATATGATGATCGCGATCAACCGTGCCAGCCTCTCCTATGTCGAGCAGGACAAGGACAGGGCCAAGGATATTCAGACGACCGCATCCGGAGACTATCTGGTCCATTCTACGGGAGGCGCATACTACATGGTGCCCACTCCCCGGTGGACGGAATATATCTGGAAGATGCTTGACGGCATCGCTAAAACCTATCACCCGGATATGATCGCCGTGGAAGAGCCTGAAATGTGGCACAGCTCCGGTTATTCCGAAGGCTTCAAAGCCGAATGGAAGACCTACTACGGCGAGGACTGGCAGGATCCTGCATCCTCACCCGAAGCCGGATTCAAATCCATGCGGCTGAAGACATATCTTTTTGAACGGCTTCTGAAAGACATCTCGGAACGGATGAAAAAGAACTATCCGGACATCAAACTGGTCATCGCGACACACAGCACCGTGAACTACAACGCCTGGTCGATCACTGCAGGCGTGAACCACTATCTGGCACTCGGCGTTCTTTCGGGCGTCATCGGTCAGACATGGTCGGATACCGTCCGCTCGACGTTCCAGTACGCGGGCTATTCCATGCGCGACGAGTATGCAAACGCCTACGTTGAATACATTTCTTACGTCGATTCGGTCTCCCATGAACTGTTCTATGCACTGGCCGACCCGATGTCGGACGGAGGCTATCCTGAAGAGGAAGCCCGGTTCATGTACAGGCAGACGCTGGCTGCTCAGCTGATGGTCCCGGAGATCCAGCGCTTCGAAGTGCTCCCCTGGGTCAACAGGGCTTTCACATCGGTATCTGCAGACTATAAATCCATCCAGATGGGCATTTACAATATGCTCAACGATCTCTCAGGCAAAGATGTCCGGATCGAAGCGGGCACACCCGGGATCACATATCTTCTGTCCGACAGCGTGTCCTGGATCCAGACAGGGAATGATTGGGCCAATCCTTCATCCGCCGGCGTCTACGGCCTGACGATGCCTTTGGTCTATTCAGGGATCCCCGTCAAAATGGCCGCGATGGATCAATTGACAGACCCGCAGCAGCTGTCTAACGTCTCCGTGCTGATCGTTTCCTACGACAACCAGCTCCCTGACAGGGAAGAAATCAATCAGGCCATTGCGGACTGGGTCAAAAAAGGCGGCACCGTTCTGGTGGCAACCGGGCACACCGCCTATTGGGATATGCAAGGCCAAAGCTGGTCGGAGGCAGGCTCTCCGCTCAATGATTTGATCAACCGTCTCGGATTGAGCGGCTTGAAAGTCAAAACCGACACGATCAGCGGCGTCCTCCATTGGGATGCCGAGACCTCGTTCGATCTTCCGGACAAAAAGTTGCTCTATGTATATGGCAACTACACGAATACATTTGAAGGTCAGACCAAGACGGTCATGACGTTCGACGGGAAAGCCGTTGCGATCGACGAAGCCGTCGGAGAAGGTCACATCATCATATGCGGTCTACCGTCATCCTATTTCACTTCATCCGTGTTTGCTGCGGATCTGTTGAGAGCCTTGACCGAATATGCACTCAAGTATACGCCGTTCAAGTTCGTTGAGACCAATCTGGTCACCGCCAGAAGAGGGAATTACGTTCTGGCGCATGCGCTGGACAGCTTTGATACGGTGGAAGGCAAATATATCGATCTGTTCACGCCTCAACTGAAGATTAAAGAAGATGTGGATATCTCCGGAGGAGATTCTGCCATTCTGCTCGATATTTCCGGCCTCGACCTCTCAGTGCCTCGGCTGGCTTTCACGCAGGGCACTCTGACAGGAGATGTTGAGGAAAGTTCCGAAAAAACTGTATTTTCGATCCACGGACCGGACGGGACCATCTTGAATTCCAGACTGATCGCTCCGAACGGACTGTACCCTCAGACCGTGACAGCTTCCAAGGGCGGTGCATCTGTCGTTGTGAATAAGGAATGGGACGCTCAGACAAATTCTTTGCTCGTCTATATCAGCGCCACTGTCGAACCCACGACAGTTACCGTGACCTGGGGCACAACCAAGCCTGAGGGAAGCGATACAAAATGGACATACGTATCTGAAACGATCCAGACGAACAATAAAAATCTGGACCAGGACTATATCTACGAGAGCACGGCTGCCTCCAACGACAGTTTGAAGTACTGTGATCAAAACCGATATATCATCTACAAATTTGATTCCACCGGACTCCATGACGCCCAATATACTTTCTTGGTGTTCCAGAACTATATCGTGGAAGTGTCCGAAGACGCAACGAACTGGCAGATGATCGCAGACTATTCCGAAGGCGGGAAGGTGCCGCATCTGACGACAGGTGGAAACGATTATTCACTGATGGTCGCTCCGTCCGCATACGGTTTTGAAGGCGTATGGTATTTCAGACTCCGCAACTGTCGCCCGAGCCAAGGCTGGGGAGGCTCCATCAAGAACTTTACCATCCGATACGCGGTTCCCGCAGAGGGTGGAGATGATCCCGGTCAGGAAGAGGACACGGTCGATTACGATCACTGGAAACTCGATCCGATCAGAGATCAGGAAGATACTTTGATAAAGGATAAGGCCGGTCAGAGATATTCTTATACGATCAAGACGAATCAGGACGGAAACGATCTGGCCTATCTCATTTTCAATTCTGCCGGAGCTAATTCGAACATCCGGTACTGCGACAGGGCCGGTCAGTTGATCTACGCGTACGATATATCAAACATGAAAGACGCGGATTTCTCACTCCGGGTTTCGCAGAACTATATCGTCGAGGTCAGCGACAACGGTGAAGATTGGTTCCTGATCGCCGATTATTCGCAGGGCGGAACGGTCCCTCACCTGACGACAGGCCAAAACGGAACAACATTGCATATCACCCCGGATGACTTCGGATTCGGTGAATTGATGTATATCCGCATCCGCAATACGGATATTTCGAAAGGCTGGGGAGGCTCCATTTCGGAAATCATCTGGAGTTATACGGCCATCGAAACGCTCACCTATGCCCCTAACTGATCGCGAAAGGAGGAGAAAACACATATGAAAACGACACATCGGTTTCTTTTGTCGATCTGCCTGATGGCGTTGTGTGTTTTCTCGGTATGCTTTATGATATCCTGTCATCAAAAGACGCCCACGGAAGAGCCTGATCCGGCTCTTCCGAACGACCCGGAAACCGGAGAGACCGAGTCCGGTCAAAGCCAGGAACCGGGCAAACCGGAAGTTTATGATTTTTCCAAAAAGATCTATCCTGAAGACAAAAATATCGAATCGCTGTCCGTTCTGGAGCGGGGAGACAGTTTTGTCACGTCTTACCGCATCCGGGACATCGAGGGCATCCGCACGACTTTTCAGACGTCGACCGGTTACGGCTCAGCTTATGCCGTCCATTCGGATTCGGTCATGGTATACGGAGACAGTTCGGACAGATTTGCGTCCTGGATCGGCTCGAAAAGTTATATCGTAGATATGATGATCGCCATCAACCGGGCGGATCTGAACTATCTGAATGCGGACAAAGACAGGTATAAAGACATCCAGATGGACCGGAACGGAGAATATCTGATCCATTCGACGGGCGGCGCGTACTACATGGTGCCCACCGAGCGCTGGACCGAATATGTCTGGAGCATGCTGAAAAATATCTCCAACCGGTATCATCCCTCCATGATCGTCATGGAGGAACCGGAAATGTGGTTCGCTTCGGGCTATTCCGAAGGTTTCAAGGCCGAGTGGGAAAAATACTACAAAGAGCCCTGGCAGGATCCTTCGCAAAACACGGATGCGGCTTTCAAATCCATGCGCTTGAAGGTATACCTGTTCGAACGTTTGATCAAGGAGATCTCCGCCCGGATGAAGGCCAGTTTTCCTGAGATCAAACTGCTGGTCGCCACGCACAGTTCGGTCAATTATGCGGCACTGGGAATCGTTGCGGGGATGAATCACTATCTGGATCTGGACGGAGCTCTGGACGGGATCATCGGACAGACATGGTCGAATACGTCCCATATGTCCTTCCCCTACCAGGGTATTTCGCGTGTCGATGAGTTCGCCAATTCTTACATTGACTATGCATCCTACCTGGATTCGGTGTCCGACTCGCTTTTCTATGCTTTGGCCGATCCGATGGCGGACGGGAATGCCTACACGGAAGAGCATCTGACTTACATGTATCGCCAGAATGTGGCCGCACAGCTCATGTTTCCCGAAGTTCAGCGCTTTGAGATCCTGCCCTGGGTCAACCGGGCGTTCGCCAATGTTTCATCGGAATATAAGACGATCCAGATGCAGATCTTCAACATGCTCAACGATATAGGCGGGAAGGATGTCGTTCTGGAATCAGGAACGCCCGGTGTGTCCTATCTGCTCTCAGATTCCGTCGCGTGGATCGAGACGGGCGATCAATGGGCTTTGTCGGCTCCTCAGGGCCTTTACGGCGTGACGATGCCTCTGCTCTATGACGGGATCCCCGTCAAGGTCAAATCCATGGAACAGCTGTACCGGGCGGAAGATCTGAAAGATGTCTCTTTGCTGATCGTCTCCTATGACAATCAGTTGCCTGATCATGCCGAAGTCAACGAAGCGATCGCGGATTATGTCAAAAAGGGAGGGACCGTACTGGTCCTGACAGGACACAACGAATATTGGGAAGCAACGTCCCAGTGCTGGTCCGGAGCGGGTTCTCCGCTCAATGATCTGATCGAAAAACTCGGTCTGGGCCTCCATGTCTCGCAGGATCTGACGACCGGTGAGATCAGATGGAGCGCCGAAGACGGGCAGGATCAATTGTTTGAACCGGAGACGCTCTTCTACGTTTACGGCAACTATACGAATACTTTCGAAGGTTCGGATAACGTCCTCATGACGTTCGGTGACCGGGCACTGGCTGTTGAAGAAAAGGTCGGGAAAGGGCATATCGTGTTCTGCGGTCTGCCGACAGGCTATTATGCTTCATCCGAAAATGCGGCCGGACTGCTCCGATCACTGACGGCATATGCGCTTCAGTATACGGCTTTTGACTACATGTGGACAGATCTTCTCACGGTCAGAAGAGGGAATTATGTGATTTCCCATGCGCTCCAGGATGACGAGGCAATCGAAGGTTTATTTATCGATTTGTATGATCCGGCACTGAGCATCAAGACCCGTGTCGAGATCCCTGCAAGGGATTCGGTGATTCTTTACGATATTTCGAATCTGGATCTTTCGATCCCCAGGTTAGGCTACACGGGAGGCACGCTGCTGAAAGATGCGGAGGAGCATGCCGACAGGACCGTTCTTTCCATGAAGAGCGCGTCTTCGGCGACCGTTGCGACACGGCTTCTCACGCAGAAGGGCACTTATCCTCAAAAAGTGACCGTCACTTCGAATGGACAGGCATACGCCTTCGAGAAAAAATGGAACAATGCCACGTCCTCCTTGCTGATCACGGTGCCTGGAACGACCGAAGGCTTTGAGATCGCAGTCGAGTGGGGAAAAACATTTGTCGAAGACGATGCGAATGTCAAATACGAGGGGATCACGGTCGCGACCAATGAGCGTGGTCAGGATGAACCTTATATCTTTGACAGCACTGCGCAGGCAAACGGCAGCGTCCGTTATTGTGATCTTGCGCGGTATGTGATTTACCGGTTCGACCTAGGCGACGATCCTCTCGCCGTCTATTCGTTCAAAGTCTGTCAAAACTATCTTTGCGAGATCTCTTCTGACGGGGAGCACTGGACGGTCCTTTCGGACTATTCAAAGATCGGTCCCCGGATCGAAAATGGATCCAATCAAACGGATCTGACTGTTAGGCCTTCCGATTTCGGCTTCGAGGACGAGTTCTATTTCAGACTCAGGAATTCTTCGCCCAATTACGGCTGGGGCGGTGCCATCATCTCTTTTTCGATCAAAACCCCGGTTCCGTCCGGTGAGGATGAAGCTGCATATGTGCCTTTCCGTCCGACACTCGAG
>CADBRS010000008.1 GCA_902797125.1 uncultured Ruminococcus sp. | reverse complement strand
TCACTGAAAAACATGGCGTTTCTCCTTTTTGGGAGTGATTGAAAAAAGCACTCGATGACGAGTGCTGAAAGGGTGAGAAATGGGATTCGAACCCACGACCTCCAGGGCCACAACCTGGCGCTCTAACCAACTGAACTACTCCCACCATGATTTAAACAACACGTGCCTTGGGGGATTCGAACCCTCGACCTACTGCTTAGAAGGCAGTTGCTCTATCCTGCTGAGCTAAAGGCACATAAAGAAGCGAGTGATGGGAATCGAACCCACGCGACCAGCTTGGAGGGCTGGAGTTCTACCATTGAACTACACTCGCATTCCGAAAACGGCAAGGCATATCATATCACAGGCAAACCGTTTTGTCAATAGAAAAACCAACAAAACAGAGCCTGCGTGTTTCTAAATGCGCGCGGACATGGTATAATAAGTACGATCAAGTTTGAGGAGTGTGTATCATGAAGACATTGATGCCTGATGAGATGTTTCTGTCCTACCGTGACGTGACAGCCGAGATGTTGTCCCGGAAAAACATCCAAACGCTGCTTGTGGATATTGACAATACACTGGCTCCTTACGAAACCGCTGAGCCGGATGAAGCTTGCAAAGCCTGGATCGACGCCCTCACAAAGGCCGGGATCCGGATCGTTCTGATCTCGAACAACAATCCTGCGCGCGTTGAACTGTTCAACCAAAGTCTGGGCCTGCCTGCGGTCCCGGATTCCGGGAAGCCCGGCACGAAGAAGATCCGGGCTGTTTGCGAAAAGCACGGCATCGGGCTGTCGAACGCCGCCTGTCTGGGCGATCAGTTGCTGACCGACGCATGGCTTGCGCACAAACTGGGGGCCGTCGCCTTGATCGTTCCGCCTATCAAAGATAAATCCAACGCCTTTTTCAGATGGAAGAGAAGAAGGGAGCGCAAACATATCCTACGGTATATGGAGATGCATCCCGACTATACCTATCCTTTTGAGAAAGCGGCCGGAAGCCCCGAATGGAAAAGGATCAGCAAACTATGACCGGTGCGATCTCGAAAAAACCGGTGCGCGAACTGTACGGCGTCGGGCCGTCTAAAGAAAAACTGCTGGCCCGGTTGGACATCCGGACGGTAGGGGATCTGCTGAACCATTTCCCGACGCGCTACGAAAACCGCGGCGATGTCGTCACGCTGGCCGAAGCGGTCCTTTTGAACCGGTCTCAGGGTATTGACCGAAAACGCGCCGTCGTACTGACCGTGACGACCAAACCCAGACTGGAATTCCCCAAAAAGGGGCTGGACCTGGTCAAATTCAAAGCGCAGGACGAATCCGGCACCTGTGAAATCACATTGTTCAATCAGCGGTACAGAGTCTCCGAATTTCCCGTCGGGTCCGTCTTCCGCTTCTGGGGCGTCGTGAACGCCTTCGGCAAAACCTATACTTTGTCGTCTCCCGAATTCGAACCGGTTTTGCCGGGCCGGGAGCTGATCTCTTTTTTGCCGGTTTACCCGCTGACGGCCGGCTTGACGCAGGCCTATTTGCGCCAACTCGTCTCCAGGGTGCTTCGCGATGAATTGAAATGCGAAGATCCGCTGCCCGAAACCGTCCGGACTGCTTACGGATTGTGCGATCTATCAACTGCCGTCCGGCAGATCCATTTGCCTCAAAGCGAGCAGGAGATCGAGCAGGCGCGGAAGAGACTTTCATTCGAAGAACTGTTCTATTATGCCCTGGGCGTTTCCATGACCCGGAGCATGCGCCTCTCTGAAAAAGCGCCGCTTTGCCAAAGAAAAGACTTATCCTCCCTGACCGACCTTTTGCCCTATCACCTGACAAACGGGCAGACCCGGGCGATCAAGGAGATCATGGACGATATGAACAGCACCGTTCCCATGAACCGGATCCTGGTCGGGGACGTCGGGTGCGGCAAAACGATCTGCGCCATCGCCGCCATCTGGCTGGCGGTCCAGAACGGGATGCAGGCTGCTTTGATGGCACCTACCGAAATTTTGGCCAAGCAGCATTATAGGGACGTTTCCGCCACGCTCAAACAGCTGGGCTGCCGTTGCGCCTTGCTGACCGGCAGCACGAAAGCGTCCGAGAAAAAGCAGATCTATGAAGCCTTGCAGACAGATGATCCGTCCCGACGGCTGCATGTCGTGATCGGGACGCAGGCGCTACTTTCCGAGCAGGTCGAGTTCGCTGCTCCGGGACTTGTCGTCACGGATGAACAGCACCGGTTCGGCGTCAAGCAGCGGGCGGTTCTGGCCTCCAAAAACGAGCATTTTCACCTGCTGGTCATGAGCGCGACCCCGATACCGCGTTCGCTGGCCCTGATTTTGTACGGAGACCTGTCCATCTCGAAGATTAACGAAATGCCTCCGGGCAGGCAGAGAGTCGAGACGTTCGTCGTCAACGATTCCTACCATGACCGGCTGGTCGAATTCATCAAAAAGACCGTGTCCGAAGGAGGACAGGCCTATGTCGTCTGTCCCGCGGTCGAAGAGTCTGACGAAGAAGACGAGGATGCGCTCAGGCTGAAATCCGTCTCCGAGTACACCCAAAGGCTGGCTCAGGAGCTGCCCGGGATCCGGGTGGATTTTGTGCACGGCAAGATGAAAAATCAGGATAAAGAAGCCGTCATGGAATCGTTTTCGTCCGGATCGACCCAAGTCTTGGTCGCGACGACCGTCATCGAGGTCGGGGTCAACGTACCGAACGCCAGCTTGATGATCGTGGAGAACGCCGAACGGTTCGGTTTGTCCCAACTGCATCAGCTGCGCGGCCGCGTCGGACGCGGGACAAGAAAATCCTATTGCGTGCTGGTCAGCGAATCCGCGGACAAAAAGGGAAGCACGGCCTATCAGCGGCTGGAATCCATGCGTACGCAATATGACGGTTTTGCCATCGCGGAGCAGGATCTGAAGATCCGCGGACCCGGGGATTTTCTGGATCTGACCGGCAGCGGAACGATCCGCCAGAGCGGGGAATCACTTTTCAAAATGGCGTCCCTGAGCCACGACACAAAGATGCTGGAACAGGTCAGGCAGGCGGCAGACGTTTTGCTGGCCGAAGATCCGGATCTTTCGGACTATCCCGTTTTGAAGCGGCTCGTGACCAAACTGTTTTTCATACAAAGAGATACGATGAACTGAAAAAGGCGCCCGAAAGCGCCTTTTT
>CADBRS010000007.1 GCA_902797125.1 uncultured Ruminococcus sp. | reverse complement strand
GTTGAAATTCTCGATGCCCAGAATGTCTTTGATGATCAGTTTCTTGTCTTCGATCAAGCCGTTGACGAACCGGCGGGCAACGGTGAACGCCAGTTTGGTCTTGACTTTCTGCTTGATTCCTTTTTTACCATATTCGATATCTTCCGGAAGCAGGACGCGTGTGGGAGGGTCGTCTTCCACATCTTCGACAAAGCGGCCTTCACGCTCGAATTTTGCAATCTTTTCCAGGATCCTGACCCGGTCTTCGGCGCGAACGGTGCTGTTCAGCTGCTTTTGGTAGTTGTCTTCGCGTTCATATTCTGTCTTGGCCAGAGCCAGCAGATTGTCCATGACCTGTTCGTCTCTGCGTCTTTCCTCATCTGTGTAGGTATTCAGCACATTGAGGATCTCTTCATAGACGGAAGTCTCTTTGGCGTATTTCCAGAAAATGTCCCCGAAACGGCAGTCTGCATAGTGCCAGGGCTTGCTGACCATGATGTAATGAACGACTTTCGCCTCTTCGATGGGATAGGGGATCTCACCGTAGACCTCGGTGTTCCACCGCTGATCCAGCCAAAGGACGTGGTCTTTACAGATCAGGTTCAAATAGTCCTCGTCCTGAGTGACGACGAAACGGTATTCGCTCAGCCGTTCCGTGAATTTTTTCAAAATCTCTTTTTCACGGAACAGGGCGCTGTTGATGAGCAAAACACCGGCGTTGAAATAGTTGTAGCGGGACACCCCGACGACCTGCTCGACATAGGTCCCGTAATTGTCCGTCTGGACCATGGCCTGTTCGCGGCATGCGCCCACGTAGCAGTCGCCCAGTTCGAACGCATAGAGTTCGCTGACGTCTCCCTGAACCACCGTGTCGCTGTCGATATAGATGGCCTTTCCGTATTGAGGAAACATTTCGGCAATGAAAAGCCGATAGTATGTGGTCTTGGAATAGTAGTCGCGGATGGGCAGATGAGACCGGAGAATCGAGAGCCATTCGGTCACGTCCGAGAATTCGATCGTAGCCCAGGGCGTCGAAAGCTCGGTCACTTTCTTTTGCTCAGCTTCGGAAATACCGCAGTGCAAGACATAAATATTATAGTGATGATCCTGGGAAGCATTGTCCAGCAAAGAACGGATGGAGACAACGGTATATTTGATGAAGGCTTCATCACATGCATAAAAAATCGGGACGATTGGATTATTCATCGATGGCGATACCTTTACATTTCAAATTTGGATTTCAAAGACAGATATTCATCAAGGATATCATCGAACTGATGATATCTGAAAACCTTGTGGACTTTATCGACGTGCCATTGCTTGATGTTATCTGTATGAGGATATGGTAGCCAGAACAACCGTTTGGAGAAGTGTCTGACGACCGTGTGTTTGTGTAAAAATTTTTGATCGTTGAATTTTTGAGGAAGAACTTTGTGTTTGGTCGTGGAACGGATCAGCGCGCTCTGGTCTGCGAAGACCAGTTTTTTCTTGCGCAGCCAATCCCTGGATTTTTCGAACAGGGAAGTTTCCAGGCATTTTTTCATATTGAAGAGCAAAACGCCTGCGTTGATGTAATTCGGATGGATCAGATACTTGCCGTAATGATCCCGGCCCGCGGCATATTCATATGCCGAGATATCCATGTCATAGAGCAGATGCACATCCTTTTGAAACAGGATGTCCGCGTCCAGATAAAGGAATTTGTCAGGCATCCCGACCAGATCGGCCAGCAACCGGATCAGTGTGTACGGGGAACAATAGGCCGTCTCGTTGGGACAGCGGGCCAATTCTTTTTCATACAGGTCCGTCACATCGTGAACCGTCAGGATGTTTTCTGGATTGTATGTTTGGATGATCTCTTGAAATGCGCGGGCCTTTGCCTCAGACACGGGAACATATTTTTCGTTGATCCGTGTCAGGGACATGGTGAAGACATGGAAGTTGAACGGCTCTTTGGAGGAGGTCCTTTTCATGATGGAAAGGGCACAGGTCAGAAGGCCGTCAAACACGCCGTCGTTCCCGCAGAACAAGATATTTACCATGCAAAAGCTCCTTAATCTTGAGTATCGGCTTTAATGTAGCGGATCACTTCAATGTCAGAATGATGGCTCAAGTCACACATTTTTTCGTATACGCGGTCCCGCAAGTCCTTGGCCCGTTCTCTCATGGGCAGCGACATGTCCGGATAGAAAGGTCCGTCCAGATAGGTGACCATCCGGGGTGTCTTCCAGTGTTTCCGCGCCTGGTAGGTGTTGACGAAGCAGAAGACGGGAGAGCCGTCTTTGGCCGGATAAACGAACGAGTCCTGTGTAAACGGACGAATGTGTGTGTAGTAAGGCCAAATATGCGCTTCCGGGTAGATGACGACAGCGTGTCCGCGCGTGATCCGGCCGGCAATGCATTTGGTAAAATTCCGGTAAGCCCCCATCGTGTCCGGCAAGGGTATCGCACCCAGCGTCGGGGTGATATGGCCCAATGCTTTCATGGATACGTTGTTCGGATGGACGATGAATGAGACAGGTTTCGGAAAGCAGAAAATGTTCGGAGTCAGCGGATCCCCGATATCCTGCGTGTGATTTCCGTACAAATAGATCCCTGTCTTTCGGAAAGGGCGGAGCAGCTTTCTCCCCACGGTCTTTTGATGCAATGAAAATTTCACATAGAAGAGAGCGGGCAGAGGAGCGACGATCCGGTACCAGAAAAACCGGGTCAGGGCACGGATCGGTCCGTGTCTGTCATAGACATAGGCTTCGTCGATCCGTCTCGGGTCGATGACAGTCGTGGAGAATTCTTCGTTCAATTCGTCATGATAGTAGATGACTTTTCTCTGATCCACGATCGTCTCCTTCCCGACTGGCCGAGCAGTCCGTTATGATTTGGAAGCCAAATAGCGGTCGATGGCAGCGGCGGCTGTCTTGCCGGCGCCCATCGCCGAAATCACGGTCGCCGCACCGGTGACGGCATCGCCGCCGGCATAAACGCCTTCGCGC
>CADBRS010000006.1 GCA_902797125.1 uncultured Ruminococcus sp. | reverse complement strand
GGCATGATCATGTAGGGCAGAAAATCGTAGACCATGCCCAGAATGATCAGCCCGCTCGTTCCGATGAACTTGATCGGTCCCGTTCCCAAACTTTCCAGGATCTGGTTTATGATCCCGTTGTCGTTGAAAATGTTTTTCAGCGTGTAGGTCCGGATAATGAAACTGACCCACATGGGGAGCATGACCAGCATATTGAAAAAGCTCTGCTTCTTGAAAGGCAGTTTGGAAATGAACAAAGCCATGGGATAACCCAGCAAAAGACAAACGGCAGTGGCGATCAGCGCATAGACCAGAGAAATCCCGATGCATTTCAGAATCTCCTGACTGCCCAGATAGCTGAGGTTGTCAAATGTGAAGTTGCCGGATTTATCCGTGAAGGAATAATAGATGACGAACAGTAACGGCGCTACGATGAACAGCACACACCAGACCATATGCGGGGACAAAAGCGCCACGTACTTCCGGTTCTCAAGATTCTTCATGGCCCGTTTCCTCGGCTGCAACCTGTTCTGATTGAGAATCTTCGGTCTGGTTGTGATCTCCGAAGAGGATCGAAAAATCGTCGTCCTTTTTCATGACGTGGATAGCCTTGGATTCGAAAGAGAGTCCGACCGTGTCGCCTGTCTGGATTTCGGGTTCGTCAGAGGATTTGATCTTCCACTCAAATCCGTCCACGTCGACTTGGATCTCAAAATAATCCCCTTTGTTGACGACGGAAGTTGCCGTACCGGTCAGCATGCCTTCTTCAACAGGCACCAAATCGATCTCATCGGACTGAATGACGATCTCGACCTGTTCGTTCGGATCGAAACCTTCGGCTTCACATTCAAATTCCCGATCCAAAAAGCTGACTTTGTAATCTTCGATCATCCGACCGTCCAGGGTGTTGGTTTCCTCGGCTTCATCGCTGAATGTGGAATAATCGCCGAAGCGGCCTGAATATTCGGATTTCTTCATGACATGGATGGCATCCGGGTCGATCTGCAGACCGATCTGGCTGTCAACGCCGACAAAGTCGGACGTTTCGAGCATCCATTTGAAACCGGCGACATCGACGATGATTTCATAGTAGTCGCCTTTGAAAGTGACGGATGTCACGGTGCCTACGAGTTTGGCTCTTTCCGCGGGGATCACATCCACGTCCTCGGGACGGATGACGATATCCACGTTTTCATTAGGTTCGAAGCCCTTGTCCACGCAATCGAAAACGACGCCTGCGAATTTGGCTTTGTAGTCTTTGATCATCACGCCGTCCAGAATATTGGATTCGCCGATGAAATCCGCCACAAAGGCGTTGGTCGGTTCGTTATAGATGTCTTCCGGAGAACCGATCTGCTGGATTTTTCCGTCCGCCATCACGACGACCGTGTCGGACATGGAGAGCGCTTCTTCCTGATCGTGCGTCACATAGATGAATGTGATCCCGGTGAGCTTCTGCATGCGCTTCAACTCGTTCTGCATATCCTTGCGCAGTTTCAAGTCCAAAGCGCCCAAGGGTTCGTCGAGCAGAAGGACCTTGGGCTGATTGACAAGAGCACGAGCAATAGCGACGCGCTGTTGCTGCCCGCCGGATAGAGTCGAGATCTGACGCTTCTCGAAACCCACCAGACTGGTCAGACGCAGCATTTCCTCGACACGAATCTTGATTTCGTTTTTGGGGATCTTGCTGACTTTCAGACCGAACGCGATATTGTCGTACACGTTCAGATGGGGAAAAAGAGCGTATTTTTGGAATACGGTATTGACGTTTCTCCTGTAGGGAGGAACTTTGGCTACGTCACGGCCCTCAAAGGTGACCGTGCCTTCGTCCGGCGTTTCAAATCCGCCTATGATTCGCAATGTGGTCGTTTTTCCGCAACCGGATGGACCCAACAGGGTGATGAATTCCTTATCGTGGATATCCAGGTTCAATCCCTGCAACACTTTCGTACCTTTAAATGCTTTTGAGACGTTTCGGATCTCAATCAGAACAGAATTTTCCATTCCACATAAAAGCTCCTGTAAATTCGTGAAAATTTGCAAAGAGTCGACGTGTCGTGCGAGAATGCCGTACATGCTATATACAAATGCAATCGCTATTATATGCGTATTAATAAAAAAATGCAATAGTTTTTGAAAAAATGTTGGCTTTGGTTAACCGAAATTATTCAAAACTAATCAAAAATAACTGAAAGTAACCTGGATTACAACCATGTTTTTTCGCAAAATCTCTGTTTTTCTCTGTTTTTCTCATGTTTTTTGCGTTTTTACAACTTTTTGGGCGAAAGAAAACAGCTGTTGAACCGGCGTCAATCAAAAACAGAGAGGCAAAGATTCTGAATTCACTCATCCGATCCTGAAAAAAAGAACCCGTAGCGCGACCTGAAAAAACTCCGGAACAAGGCGTAGATCGAGGCGAATGAGTTCAAAAAAGAATTGAAAAAAATATGAAATTGTGATACGATAATTAAGAAAACCAACCGGTCTTTTCTAATCTGCTGGAAGAGGAGGGCGGCTCATTTGGCCATGGCTGATTTCATGGGCAACTGGGTCCTAAAACCCGACATGACGAAGAAAGGTGATAACTGGATAGCGGCGCTGCTCAAGCTCGTTTTTTTGATCCTGAGCGTCACGATCAGCGGGATCGTTTCGGCACTCTTTGTCAGGCTGACGACCAATATCGTGGGTCTATTCGTTGTCGTGCCTTATTGGGTCTCTGCGCTGATCCGGCTCCTGACATGTATGGCTTTGACCATGTTTCTGCTCTATATCTCTGTTCGCCGGGTCGGATTCAGAGTCGGAAAAGGAGAACATCGGGCAGTCGCCGCGATCTCTTCCGCGATCTGCTGCGGAGTCCATCTGGCCGTGGGCGTTCTGTTTTCTTTTTCGCCTTTCTGGAGCGGTGCGGTAAATTATCTGGCCGGATTGATCACTTACGGTTCCGAGTTTACGGACCAGAACCAGCTGTTTGCAGAGGGCCATTTCGTGATCCCACTGATCATCGCGCTCCTATTTGAAATCGGCTACGGTGCCCTGATGGTTTGGGCCGAAGCCAACGGAGCTGAGGCCAGACGCAGAGAGCGGCTCGAACTGACCGGAAGCGCAGACGGATTTCCGTCTTCCGAACCGCCACGGGAAGAGGATCCTGAGGAAGAACAACCCACCGAGGATATCCCAGACGGGGATGACGAAACCGCGTCGGCTGAGGACAGTCAGGATCGGAGCGAATGAATTTTATCACCTTTGCACCAAAAACCTTTTGGGCGAAGGCTTTTGCGTGTTGTCAACGCGCATACAGTCGTGGTATAATACGTGAAAATACGGAGGATTTTCCAGATGAGCATGTTCAACGTGACGACAGAAATTGAATATGGTGAAAATGCGCTGGATCATCTGAAGAAGAAAAGATGGAAAAAGGCATTTATCGTGGCCGATCCATTCGTGGTGTCGGGTGGCCTGATCGGTCATGTGACATCCCGATTGCAGAGCGCGGGGACCCGTTATGTGATTTTCGACGAGGTCGTTCCGGATCCTCCGATCGAAAAGATCGTTTCCGGTGTCATTCGCATGCTGCGTGAGGAACCCGATTGCATGATCGCAGTCGGTGGAGGCTCTGCCATCGATACGGCCAAAGCCATGAGGCTGTTTGCGTCCGAAATGGGCCTTTCGGGAGTTTGGCTCATAGCCGTTCCGACAACGTCCGGGACGGGAAGCGAGGTCACTTCTTTTGCGGTCGTTTCAGATCCTGC
>CADBRS010000005.1 GCA_902797125.1 uncultured Ruminococcus sp. | reverse complement strand
CAGATTAGGCGGACGTCCGCAGGTGTGATGACCAAAATAACGTAGTCTGGTAAACAGACTGGGGGTAGTCAAGCTCGGCTCGCAAAAAATACTGATATACAATATTCTCCGCAAGCCCCCGCTTCAAGACTCTTCAGAGTCTAAGCGGTGGGTTCTTGACAGCGTCTCCTTTCCGTTCCTTTCGGGAACAATCAAAGAGTCTGTCCGTTGTTTGTTTCTGCGGTCGTTTCCCTCTCCGTCTCTCGGACCTTTCTGAGATCGGACAATGCCATCAGAGCAATGATCATGTAGCAGACGGTCTTGGGGATCATCAGCATACCGACCCAGGGGACCCGGTCCGCAAAAAGCAAAACGGGAATGTAGAAAGCGAATGACAATATGATCATGATCCAAAGCCATTTGAAAGACCGGATGTGGCGCAGGATCTGATGTGTCAGGATGACCATCACGACGCCCAGGATCACAAACGGAATGTTTCGTAAGATGTTCCATAGCAGCGGCGAATCGTTGGTGATCCAGTTGTTTTGAGGGAACGCGCATAAAAAGATGCGCAAAATGATCAGCAAACTGACCGTATAGTCCCAGAACCGGGGTCCGTTCGTCTCTGTCCTTTTGTACATGAAAATGTAAAGGAAAAGGTAGAAGAGCGTCATCGTGACTGACGTGATGAATTTACCGAGGCCCAGCCACATCGCAAGGTCTGCGGACGGTTCGTTCAGGGTGTCCGTGAAAAGCCCGACCGCTCTTGGCACGAGGTGAAAAGCGTCTCCGAATCCGAGCAGGAGAATGGCTGCCCCGAACAGCTGGTGCGCCCGGCTTTTCCCTGCGCGGATCAGAAGGATCAGACCCGCGGTCAGAGCAAATATGAGATAGAGGACGTAAAATCCCGTTTCCATGTAAGCTCTCAAGATGCCACCCCTTTACAAAACACATGGACCCGACCTCCCGAGCCCATGTGCTGTTTCGAAAGGTCTCCGTCTGTCCCTTTTCCAAGCTATGCCTATTCGGCTACGAAAATGTAATCGTAGACTTCCTGTCCGCCGTCGATCATGTAAAGTTCGACGTCCGGATATGCCTCGGCGATCTTTTGCTGCAAGGCCTCGTTGGTCTCGCTGTCTGCGCCGACTCCGGTGAATACCGTGAGCGAAAAACGCTCATTTAGTCCCAAATGAGACAATATCTTGTCACAAACGACCAGCTTGTCCACATCGGACGCGAGCATTTCTTTTCCGATAAAGCCGATATAATCTCCGTTATGGATCTCGACCTGATTGATGTTCGTGTCCCGGATCGCCGTCGTCAGCATGCCGGTCTCCACACTGTCCATCGCGTCGTTGAGGGTCTGGAGGATCTCTTCCGGATCGCCCGACTCGTAGTTCAGCGAGGACAGAGCCGCAAATCCGTCTCCGGGCGTCCGGCTCTCCAGCACGTAGATCTCGGAATCGTCAAAGATCTCGGCGGCCTGACGGGCGGCCAGGATGATGTTGCTGTTGTTGGGCAGTACGAAAATATGATCTGCGTTGACCGTCTCGAAAGCTTTGAGAAAATCTTCCGCCGACGGGTTCATGGTCTGTCCGCCCCGGACGACGTAATCCGCGCCGAGGTCTTCGAACAGTTTGACGATGCCCTTCCCGTTCGCCACTGTGACGACGGCAAAGGGCGTACGGGGTCTGGACTTGACCGCGTTGCGGCTCTCGTCCGGGACCGTCTCGTTATGCTGAACAGACATGTTCTCGATCTTGACCGTCAGG
Source organism: uncultured Ruminococcus sp. (assembly GCA_902797125.1). Classification (GTDB taxonomy): domain Bacteria; phylum Bacillota; class Clostridia; order Oscillospirales; family CAG-272; genus RUG14240. Next base: position 1,969 of record CADBRS010000005.1, on the reverse strand, counting down.
AATTCCCCGTATTTGCGGCAGAACGCCATGACTTTGTCCGGAGTGAACGTATGGACGTGCAGTTTGATGATGGATCCCTGCTTGAAGCAGACGATCGAGTTGCCAAGTTTTTTCAGGTAGTTGATGATGATGCGCTCGTCGAAAGTTTCCGGATCCGTTTTGGACTTCTGGAGCCTGAGCAAAAGCTCTGTGCAGTAGCCGAACTCCAATTCGGAATCCTCGGTAAACGCGGAAAAATCGATCTGCGCGGGAGCAGGCGCTCTGGGAGTCGATTCGCCCTGATCGATCTCTTCGGGTTTCATTCCGCCGAGGATCTGGTTGAATCCTTCCATGATATAGACGAGCCCGGCGCCTCCCGAGTCAATCACGCCCGCCTCGCGGAGCGCAGCCAAAAGTTCAGGCGTACGCTGGAGCGAATTGTTCATTTCCCTGCTGAGATCTTCGAAAAAGGTCTCGACGGTCGAGTCCGGAGTGATACGGGAGCAGGCGTAATCCACCGCTTCACGCGCGACGGTCAGGATGGTTCCTTCGGTCGGGGTGACCACGGCCGAATAGGCCTGTTTGACGCCCAGTTTCAGAGCCTTTCCAACGGTGTTGACGTCTGCTTTTTCACATCCGTCGAAAACCTTGGCCATGCCCGCGAACAGCTGGGACAGGATAACGCCCGAGTTTCCTCTGGCGCCAAGCAACATGCCGTGTGCGACCTGCTCGGAAACCTTGCCCAGAGATTCGTCCGATGATTCCGAATGGTTGACGGCCGCAACGCCGCCCTCCATCGTCATGGACATGTTGTCTCCGGTGTCTCCGTCCGGGACCGGGAAAACGTTCAATTTATTGACTGTATCTGCTTTGGAATGCAGCCTAGCTGCTCCGCCTTTGAACATTCTGGCGAACAGTTTGCCGTCCAAAAAACGAAATGCCATGATTGATTTCCTTCTTCAAAAGTGGTGGAATTGGAAAATGTGATCAGTCTACGCGCGGGTCTCCCCAGAAGAACAGAGCGACTGTGCCGGGACCGGTATGACTCCCAATGACGGCGCCGATCGAGGTGATCTCGACTTTCCCTTGCATTTTCGGGAATTTGGACGTGATCAGGTCGGCGACGGCCTGAGCGTCAGGGAGACACTCGGACTGCGTCATGTAGACTTTTCCGCTGTAGTCGTATCCGTTTTCCGCATGCTCTTCCATGCGTTTGACCATCTCGATGATGACCTTTTTCTTGGGACGGACCTTGGCGCGCGGGACCAGTTTGCCGTCCACGCTGACATTGAGCAGCGGGCAGATGCCGAGCATGCCTCCGATGGCTCCGGAGACTTTGGACACACGGCCGCCTTTGATATAGAACGTCAGGTCGGTCGAGAAAAACCAGTGATGCAGTCTCAATTTGTTCTGTTCGACCCAGTCACGTACTTCGTCGATGGTCTTGCCCTCGTCCCGAAGGTCTGCGGCCTGATCGACGAGCAGCCCGAGTCCGCCGGACGCGGCGAGCGAATCGATCACGTACAGCTTGCGGTCCGGGAATTCGGTGCGAAGCTGCTTGGCGGCTGTTTCCGCCGCGCTGTACACGCCGGAAATACCCGAGGAAAGGCTAAAATGGATCACATCTTTGCCGTCTTTCAAAAACTTGCCGAAATACTCGAGAAATTCGCCTGTATTGATCTGTGAAGTCTTCATGTCCGCGCCGGCGACCATGGAACCGTAGAACTCGGCAGGAGTCACGGACTGGAACATATCATCGTCCAGTCTCTCGCCGTTCTTCGAGTAATGGAAATAAATAACACTAATGTCTCTGGAATCTGCATGCTCCTTGGTCAGATCGAACGTGGAGCAGGTGCTGATCACGAATTCAGCCATGATGAAAAAACCTCCGAAAATATTGATTCGCGAGCCATTTTCCGGGGGCCTCTGTTAGAAGGACCTGATACTGGCTCAGCGTCTTAACGCCATAATCCGAGAGATTATACCATTG
>CADBRS010000004.1 GCA_902797125.1 uncultured Ruminococcus sp. | reverse complement strand
GAACTGGTTCAGGAAAAGGTCCCGATCGTGCTGGAACTGAAAGTCTATGAGAAAAACTACAAGGAACTGGCAGAGGCCGTCTCCGAGGCGCTGAAGGCCATTCAGAACAAACAGTCCGTGCTGCTGATCTCTTTCGATCCGCGCTCGCTCTTCCCTTTCAAGGGGTCTGGTTTTTTGAGAGAGCTACTGGTCTCGACCGAATACAGAAGGACATGGTTCTTCAGGCACTTCTTCGAGGGCGTCGATCTGGATTGGCGGTTCATGAACGAAAAAAGATTCCGCCGTTACAGTCACCGCCACTTCGTCAACGTCTGGACGATCGATCAAAAAGAAAAACTGGATGCCGTTCTGCCTTGCGCAGATACCGTCACATTCCAGTTCATGGAGCCCGAATCGATTCGGGATGCATTGAAAAACAGATAGCGGAACGGGCATCCGGATGTGAACGGATGCCCGCTTTTTTACAGGATATTCATAAGTTCCTTGAGGTCTTCTTCCTTTGTCGCCCAGCTGGTACAAAAACGGACGGCGGTATGGGTCTTGTCGATCACTTCCCAGAAACTGAACCGGACTCTTTTCGCCAGGGCCTTCATCACCCGGTTGTCCAGCACGACAAGAACCTGGTTCGTCGGGGTCTCGATGAGCAGTTTGTAACCTCTGTCTATGAGCCGGTAGCGGAGTCTGTCCGCCATGGCATCCGCCCGGGCGCCCAGAGTGGTATACAGGTCGTTTTCGAACAGTTCGTCGAACTGCATTCCCAGGAGCCATCCTTTGGCCAGAAGCGCACCGTGCTGCTTGATCTGCGTCAGAAAATGAGGAGGTGCCTTCATCTGCGCAAACACGACGGCTTCGCCGAACAATGCGCCGCATTTCGTGCCCCCGATATAAAAGACGTCCGCCATTTGAGCGAGGATCGGGAGAGTGACGTCATTCCCGCGTGCCCCGAGGGCATAAGCCAGTCTGGCTCCGTCCATGAACAGCTTCATCTTGAACTCGTCGCAGACGCTTCTCAGCGCTTTGAGTTCCGCCTTTCCGTAAAGGCTTCCGTATTCGGTGGGCTGTGAGATGTAGACCATGCCCGGAAAGACCATATGCTCGTGATTTTCGTCCTCATAAAACGACTTGACGTAGTTCCGGAGTTCCCTGGCATCCATCTTCCCTTCATGGGCAGGGAGCGTAAGCACTTTGTGTCCGGTCGACTCGACGGCGCCTGCTTCATGAAGGGCTATATGTCCGGTCTCGACGGCAACGACGCCCTCGTACGAATTCAGGCACGTATCGATGATCAATTGATTGGTCTGAGTGCCTCCCGAGATGAAAAAGACGTCTGCATCGTTCTTCTTACATGCATTCCGTATCTTTTGACGGGCGCTTTCACAGACGGGATCCGAACCGTATCCCGGATTTTTGAAATAATTGTCCAGGGTCATCCTTTTTAGGATGTTCTCATGTGCACCTTCGCAGTAGTCGTTGACAAAGAACAGCATTCACTCGACCTCTTTTCCCTGGATCTTTTTGGTCATTCTCCAAAGCAGCCCCATCAATGCGCCTCCGATACTGTTTCCTATGACGACGACGCCCAGCATACCGAGAGACTTGCCGTTGACGATACCCGAAGCCGCCACATAGAACATGTCCGCAACGGAGTGCTCGAATCCGGCCAGGATAAAGCCCGCGACCGAGAACAGAACCAAGACGGCCTTGACCACTTCATTTTTCGCGAATCTGAATCCGCACACGGCCGCGAACATCAATATGCCGCAGCCCGCCGCGACCGCCAGCAGCCGCCAGGGATTGTTTGAAAGCATGTCCAGTTTGGCTTCAACGACGGATGCGACTTTGGTCGTGTTCGTCATGAAGCGCCCGAAAACGGCCCCCGCCAGGAATGTCCCGGCAAAATTGCCGATCAGAGTCATCAGGAGTTCGGACAGTTTGGCAGGATATGTCATGCCCGGAAGGAACAACGCCCCGACCTTCCCCGTGTACAGGTGAAAACCGAAAGCCAGGATCGTAAACAGTCCGACGGCAAACAGCAAAGCTCCGCCGATCCGTCCTAATGTCGAACCATCTGCAGACAGTTTCAAATAAACGCATCCGCCGATGGATATCATGATCCCGGCCAGCATGGCGGAAATGAAAACGGATAATGAAAGTTTTAGATGTTTCATTTTTCTCCCCCCTTTTTCTCTATGAGCGAGGCTGGATGATCTCACCGAGGAAATCACCTGCAACAGCATAATAACGGGTTTCATCTTTGAGGCAGCTGAGAACGTGCCCTGCCCCCGGGAAAACGGCTCTGCGGATCGCCGGGTTGGCTTTTTGGATCTCTTCGCTCATCGCACACGGAACGAATCTGTCATCGTCTCCGTGCATGATAAGGATGGGCAGATCGGTATGTTTGACCGATTCGACCGCTTGGGCCGAATTCAGGCGCACATGTCCGAATACAAGGCCGGCTGCCGCGACCAGCGGATAAAGAGGTCCGGGCGCCAATTTCATGTCTTTGATGACCTTCTTGATGATCTCCTTCGGAGAGGTATAAGGCGAATCTGCCATGATTCCCTTGACCTGTTCCGGCAAGGGCAGTTCGGATGCCATCAGAACGGTAGCCGCTCCCATGGAAACGCCGAACAGCACGATCTGGACTTGCTCTCCGAATCTTTCGACAGCATATCGGGTCCAGCTCAGCACGTCCTGCCTTTCCTTGATTCCGTAAGTCAGGGTGTGTCCTTCACTGATCCCGTGTCCGCGCTGCGAGGCCAATAAAACGTTGTAGCCCATTTTCCTGAGCATGGCGACGCCCCCGCGAAAATCCCGGATATCCATCCCGTGCCAGCCATGGAAGCAAACCGCCAGAGGCGCATCGTCGGAACCAGAAAAACGGTAGATCTTCGCGCCGAGTTTCAGCCCGTCGTAGGACTGGATGTAGACGACCTCATGTTCCGTATCCAATAGTTCCTGAACGCCTTGCATCTGGCTTTCCTTGTACGGAGCATACTGCGGGTTCTCGGAGGGAAAACGGAACGGATCGTTCTGACCTTCCACCGGTGTATGGAAAACTCTGAGATAAATGAAATAAAGCAGAGTCATGACAAGCATCAAGATCCCGACAGACAATATCACGTACACCATTTTGCCTCTCCCCTTTCCGAACTGTTTTCATTATACCTTTTTTGGCCTTTTTCCGCAACTGTTTTCCGAAGGAAAAATCCGGATCCCGTATTGACATCGAAAAGCCTTTTTGCTATGCTAGACTTATCACAGAAGGAGCGAGACCAGATCTCTGATTACCATGGAACATTTACACCTGACCAGTTATTCGATCACACCCTCCGTCGTACCCATAGGACGGCCGGTCGAGATCACGATCACGCCCCGGGGAGACAATGCGTCTTTTCCGGAAGGCTTCGAATTCGATTTGGATATTTACGGTGTCGCGACAGCCACGACCCACCTCAACCAGTGCCAGAGCGTCAAACACAAACTCAAGGCGCAAAACGGCGTGCTGCGCTTCACCGAAACGTTTCCCAGAGAACAGCAGTATGTGCTCAAGATCACCAAGCCGGAAGAATTGAGATATTGCTCGAATCCCTACTACCAGCCTCCGGCTCACGGAAGAGTTCCCCGTCCCGGAGACCTTGCCAGACCGGTTTTATATTTGTTTGCCGTTGCAGACGATCTGCTGCCCCTCCGCGTTTTCAAAGGGGATTTTCATCTGCATTCTTCAGATTCGGACGGACATGAATCGTCCTGCGGGGTTTTATCCAATCTGCGCAAAGCAGGTTTCGATTTCGCAGCCCTGACCAACCATTACTGGTTCCATTCATTTGAGAAAGTGGCCGGGCAGTGGGCCGGAGTTGAAGAGATCATGAAAGTCCTCCCGGCCGAAGAAGTCCACACGCCGACCGAGTTCGTGCACGCGGTGGGCGTGGGTCAGAAGGAATCCGTCAACGACTACTATTACTCGAACAAAGAAAAATGCGACCAAGAGATCGCAAAGATCGAAGAGACGCTGACCGATCTGCCCGAGTCGATCGACCGGCACAACTATGCCTGCCGGGTCTGGACGGCACAGACGATCCGGTCATTCGGCGGCCTGGCAATCCTGGCCCATCCTCACTGGATCTGGAACGACGTCTATTTCATGCCCGAAGATCTGACGGTCCGTCTGATGGAATCGGGCATCTACGACGCGTTCGAACTGCTGAACGGAGACTGCGGACCTGAGACGAACCGCCTCCAGACAGCCCTTTATTTCGAGGAATGCCAAAAAGGATTCGCCATGCCGATCGTCGGTTCGTCGGATTGCCACAGGACAGACCGTTCAGATGAAGATTTTCCGACTCCGGGCTTTTCGCTGATCCTGTCCCGGGACCGTTCCTTCGAATCGATCCGGGACGCCATTCTGGGCGGTCGCTGCATCGCCGTGGAAAAATACCGCAACGACCAGAATTTCAAACTGTACGGATCCTACCGTCTGGTCAAGTACGCAAACTTCCTGATGAACAACTACTACCCGAATTACACCGAACTCTGCCGGGCTCAAGGCACTTTGCTCAAAGAATATGAGACGAACCCCTCCCCCGAGACAGCCGCACTTCTGAAGCAGCTCTATGCGCGAAGCGAACGGTTCGCTGCCGCCTTTTTCGGAAAATGATAACCCATTGAAAAATGCCCCGGATCAGCCCGGGGCATTTGCATATTCTCATCAGTCGACCAAAATCTTGATCGCGTCGACCGTGTCTTTGATCTTGGCTTCGATTCTGGGCTCTTCCGAACCGTATTTGGATACGAAATCTTTGGACCGGCTATTGACCAAGCCTCTCATCAGCTCGGAGATCCCCCAGCTGGAAAGGTAGCCCAGGTCGTAGATCACATGTTCGGAAACCAGATCCAGAGTCGCTTTGGACTGCTCGTCGCGAACGGCCCGGCTGGTCAGAACGATATCATAGAAAGCGCCGTTCAGATAATTCTTCCCCGCGGCAGCCAGCTCATCCAGCATGTAGGCGACAAAATCATAATCGGTGATCGTGTTGGGCACGGTCCCGGTCGAGGCCACGTGAGGATTGATGCAGGTCATATAATTGGACTGAAGTTCGTCGAACATCGGATAGCAGACTACGCCGAAATCCCACTCCAGCACACGGTTGTTGATGACGGAGTGGAACTCTCCGATATCGAACACGGCATGTTCGGAACGGAAAGTAGCACTGTGGTTTTCGATCTTGGGCGCTTGAGCCGAAGAAGATCTGGCCACGTCCGTATCATAGAGCAGCGAGGCCAGCATTTCGATGCAGTCGATCGTCCGCTCGTTGTTGAAATTCAGATAAGGCAGATCGTTTTCGTCTTTGCCGACGAAACGGATGCCTGCGCAGATGAATGCAACGGGCATGGCGTCTCCCTGATAGACGACGCCAAACAGATCGTTGTCAGTCATAACCTGATCTCCGTCCAGATCATCTGCGATCCGCTCAGCCAGTTCGGCAAAATAATCGATCGTCCACTGTTTATTGTTTTGGACTTCGTAGATATCCACGTCGGGTGCTCTGTTCTTAAGTTCCTGCTTGTTGAAGGAAATGATGCCCAGCGTCTTGCGGGCCATGATGCCCAGATCGCCGTACAGCCCGAACAGTTTGTTCCCGATCGTCAGCTGTTCTTTGGCATTCTGATCCCACCAGGGGGCGGAGAGCTGGAGCGTGTCCAGATTCAGAACGTTGACGAGATACCCTCTCGTTGCCATATTGAACATTTTCTGCGTGGACAGGTTCACTAAATGATACTGATCTTTTCCGTCCAGGATCGCGCTGACGAAAGTCGTGTTCTGATCCATACTGACTTCGTTTTCGATCTCGATGTCGACGCCGGTGTGCTCAACCACATAGTTGTATCTCTGGAAGACCGCATCGGTCAGAATATCTCCGGTGATGTCTCCGGCGATCAGGAAATCCGTGTCGTGCCAATAGTAGGACGTATCATTGGTAAATGCCAGAACTCCGAACGTTTTGCCTTCGTAAGGCTTGCCCGAATGGCCGGTCGGCTCATACCAATCGGTCTCCGCTTCCTGGCCTTTTTCACTTTCGGATTCGGTCGTTTCCGGCGTCTGATCGCCCTGTGTTTCCGAACTCTTGTCCGGCTCTGCGCTCTGGCCGCATGATGCGAACACGCAGATCAGCATGCAGAAGCACATCAGCAACGACAATAATCTTAAGCCTGCTTTGAAAGTCATTTTAAAACTCCAGTCTGAGGTTTGTCACTCTTGTGACACTCTTTTAAGATAGTCTCATTATAGTCTGTTTCACTTCCCTTGTCAATGCTGTTCCTTTTTGCGAAAAGATATTGACATGTCCATTCTAAAATGACATAATTCAGTTAGATCTAATCACGGAGGACAGTCATGGAACAGGGCTCTGTTTTCAATATACAGCGTTTCTCCGTTCATGACGGACCGGGGATCCGCACGACGGTTTTTTTCAAGGGTTGTTCCCTCAGATGTATCTGGTGCCACAATCCGGAATCCATTTCACGGCAAGGCGTGCTGGAGTTCAATCCGGACGCATGTATCGGATGCCTGGCCTGCGTCAGCGTATGCCCGACAGGCGCCCATCGCTCGGATGAAAGCCATGGTCACGTGCTCGACAGATCCAAATGCGTCGCTTGCTTTAAGTGCGTGGACACCTGCTATGCCGGTGCGCTGCGGAGCGTCGGAGAGACCGTGGACGAAGACTACGTCATGCGCCAGATCCTTTCGGACAAAGATTATTACGACGCTTCTTCGGGCGGCGTGACTTTTTCGGGCGGCGAGTGCATGACCCAGCCGGATTTTCTGCTCGCACTATTAAAAAAATGCAAAGAGGCAGGCATCCACACCGCTGTCGATACGGCCGGTAACGTGCCGCAGAGTGCTTTTGAAGCGGTCCTTCCCTATACCGATCTGTTCCTTTACGACGTCAAGGCAGCAGATTCAAGGCTCCATCGGGAACTGACCGGAGCCGGCAATGAGCTGATCCTTTCCAATCTGCGTTTCCTGTCGGATGCGGGTGCCAGGATCATCGTCCGTATTCCCTTCGTGCCCAGCCGAAACGGGAGCGAGATCCCGCATATCGCCGAAATCCTCCGGGATTTCAGCATCGAAAAAATCGAACTTCTCCCCTATCACAGACTGGGGCTGTCCAAATACGAATCCATGGGCTTGGACAATCTCTGCCGGGATGAGCCCATTCCCTCAGACGAAGAAACGGAGCAGGCAGTGTCCATCCTGCGTTCTTTCGGACTCAATGCTCATAAAAGCTGAATCGGAGGTCATTATGTCACTCGACACGTCAAAGGTTGTTCTCTCTCCGCTGTACCGCAGCCGGATCGATAAACTTCATGCGGACAAACTTGAAATCAACAATATCAAGATGAAAGTCTTCGATCATCTGGATTTTGATGACTGGGGATTCGTCTATTTTCCGGACTACCGTTTCGAGCCGATCATCGAGGATCCCTCCGGAAAAGTTTTCGGTTACCGCGCCATTTGTAAAAATTTCAGAAAGTATCTGGAAGAGATCCCGCAGTACGTCAACCCTGCCAGCGCTCTGGGCGGCGCCTGGATCGGTCAGCTGACAGACACCTGTCCGATCCATATTCCGGATGAGGACAACGTGCCAGCAGACGTGCGCGAATGCTGGCACAAATATCACACATACCCTGGCTTCACGGGGATGAATCACACTGCCGGAGACATCAATATCGGACTGGAACTGGGCTGGGGCGGCATCCTGCAAAAGCTCCGCAAATACAGAGCCCTCAACGACCCGCAGGATCCGGCTTTCTATGACGGCGAAGAAGATCTGGTGCTGGGCATTCAGGCGTGGGTTCGGAGGATCGCGCGCCATGCCCGCGAGATGGCGGAACGGGAAAGCGACCCCGATACGGCGAAAAATCTTTCTGAGATCGCGGACATGAACGAGTGGCTCGTCGACAATCCTCCGCGCACGTTCCGGGAGGCCTGTCAGTTTCTGGCACATTTCCAGTCTGTGGACCGCATGTACTACGTTGGCGGCGCTCTGGACCAGCTTGACGAAAAACTGCGGCCCTACTACGAGCGCGACACCCAAGCAGGCATCCTGACGGACGAGCAGGCCGTCTGGTGTATCGCAAGCCTCTTCTTCAACGACACGCACTATTCGCAGATCGCGGGGCTCACCCCGGACGGATCCAGAGATATGACCTCCCGCATGAGTTTCATCGTGCTGGACGCCATGCACGCGATCAAGATCCCTGTCAATATCGCAATCCGCGTCAGCGACAAACTGAATGAAACATTGCTCCGCCGCTCCCTCGAATACACGATCGAGGACGGAACCGGAGTGGATTATTCCTGCAACATCGGGATCGAACAGGGCTACACCCGAAACGGTTACCCGGAGGGGCTGGCCCGCCAGCGGATCAAGGTCGGCTGCAACTGGTGCTGCATATGCGGACACGAATATCCGCTTCAGGATGTGACCCGGGCCAATATGGGCTTTGCTTTGTACTGGGCGCTCCAGGATATCCGGAAAGAGAGCGAACGGTCCACAGAGAGGCTTTTCGAACTCTTTTGCAAACACGTCGGGATCATCGTCGATTCCATCAAGATCGGGTACGACCGCCATTATGAGATCATGGGGCGCGACCGTCCCGAGGTCGTATACAACCTCTTCATGCACGGCCCGATCGAACGGGGGCTGAACTGCAGCGAAGGCGGTGTGGATATCCTGAACTTCAACATCGACGGGATCGCTTTGGCGACCTGTGCAGATTCGTTCGCTGCCATCGAGCAGCGGATCGAACAGGAAGGCCGCATCACCTGGGATCAGCTTTTCGAAGTGCTCGACCGCAACTATGAAGGCTTCGAAGACATCCGGCTCATGATGAAAAACATCAAGCGGTTCGGTTCTCCGGACAGTCCCGCCGAAAAATGGGCGCTCCGGATCCGTGACTGCTTCGTCGACGCCTGCCGTCACGAAGGAACTCCGAAACATCACCTGACCATCATTCCCGGTCTCTTTTCCCACGGAGCTATCGGCGAATACGGCTCCAGACTGCCAGCCACGCCGAACGGCCGGCGCAATTTCGAACCGATATCCCACTCCAACGAGCCCGATCCGGGATTTGCGCAGGGTCTGAACACCTTCTCTCCGTCCCTGAAAGCGAACGCCGTCGCGATCGCTCAGCCGGGATTCGGAAACTCCGCGCCGCTTCATCTGGATATAGACGTGGATATGGTTCGCAAAGAAGGCGGTATCGAAGCCCTGATGGCTCTGATCCATACGCATAACCACCGGGGCGGAACTCTGATCAATCTGAACTGCCTGACCAAGGAGATCTTGCTGGAAGCACATGCAGATCCGTCCACCCACCCAGATCTGCTGGTCCGCGTCACCGGCTATTCCGCTTTCTTCGCTTCCCTGTCCAAAGATTACCGGCAGCAGATCGTCGACCGTTTCCTTTCCAAAACTCAAAGTTGATCTTGTCATATGATGAACATCCAACATACCGAATGGAACGGTTTCGAGAGACTGGATTTTTCATTTCAGGGTCACGATGCCCTGCTGATCCTTCCGCAAGAACCCCGCGCAGACAAAAAGTGGCTCTTTAAAACAGAATACTTCGGTGCTTTCCCCGCTTTCGAACTGGCCATGCTGCAAAGAGGTTATCATCTGGCTTATGTTCAGAACGCGACCCGGTGGGCCACGAAAGAGGATACCGACCTGCAGGCCGCCTTCTGCCGTTTTTTGACGGACCACTTCGGCCTGGCCCAACGATGCATGCCTGTGGGGATGAGCTGCGGCGGGGCCGAAGCCGTCTGTCTGGCCGGTCGGTACCCGGACCTGGTCGGCGCGATGTATCTGGACGCACCGGTCCTAAACTATCTGAGCTGCCCGTGCGCGGTTTCGACCGGTTCGAGAGACGAGGCAGTCTACGAAGAATTCGTCCGGGCCACCGGCCTGACCGTGCAGAGCCTTGTCAACTTCAGGGAGCATCCGATCGATCTTGTCGACCGCTTTCTGGACAAAAAAATCCCGGTCCTTCTCATCTGCGGTGACAAGGACACGGGCGTTCCGTTTTCGGAAAACGGGTCTATTCTTGAACAAAAATATAAGGCGGCAGGCGCACCGATCGTCACGTTCCTGAAAAAGGACTGCGGCCATCATCCGCACGGGCTGGATGATCTCGGTCCCATGATCGATTTCGCCTCAAAGTATTACGGCTGACGATTGTCCGGCAGCACGGGACTTTCACGGATGAATCGGCCGGACGGAAGCGCTTTGACGAGACAAGTGGTGAACAGTTTGTCCAGTTCCTCTGAAAGATGTTTCTGCCTGCCGGCTGCTTCGGAATCCGGGACGTCTGACGGCTTGGTGAGCACCGGTATATCCAATTCCGCTTTTCTTAACGAAGACAGATATGTTTTTCCCGCTTCAGAAGCTCCGAGTAGGATCGTATACCGGGGCTTTTTTTCTGTGTCTTCACGGGACACGCCGGTCAGACCGAACAGCAGCACGCGCCTGAGATGGGCGTCCGTGTAGCGTTTGGTCTTTAAAGAGGTGAAGAATGCATCCGAATCCGGGGCCTCGTTGGCTTTTTTGAAGATCCGGTGGTTCAACCCTCCGCACATCCCGTATGTGTCGAGGCGACCCGTATCCGGGGACCGATAGGTCATCCAGACGTAGTCATGCAGTCTTTGCAGGTGATCCGGGCTCAAAACCCGTCCCTCGGCCTCTGCCCTGTTCCAAATGTCCAGAACCACTTCCGGAAGGAGAGCCTGAAAAGAATCATCCCCAGCAAGAATGCGTTTGCGCAAGTCGGATGCGGATGGTGCCAGATCGGAAACAGCCGGTCTGAGGACCGTGTCGAAAGACAGTTCCAGTCCGTCATCTTTCGCAGCCCTCATGTAGGCGATGCCTAATCTGTCATTAGGTCCGAGTTCGCGGATACCCAGCGCTTGGACAGACCTGGCAAAAAGAGCCGGATCACCAAGATTATCTTCATCTTCTGTCCGTACGGTCTTTTCATTCTTCGTCATGTCCGTCACATGGGAAAGAAGGTCCGGATCTCCGCATTCGGAACCGAAAAGCATAAGGTCCGTTTTCATGCTGCATAGGATCCGGACTCCGGCCAAAGCAAAAGCCCGCGCATTGGAGGCGCATTGCGGAAAAGGCAGTTCCAGAACCAGATCTGCCCCTGAGCGCAAGGCCATTTCGGCGCGGGTATATTTATCCGTAACCGGAAAGAGAGCTCTCTGTGTCACGTGACCGCTCATCACGCAGATCACGATCCCCTCTTTACCGGCTCTTTTTCTCATTTGATCGATCAAAACTTGGTGTCCCAGGTGGAATGGATTGAATTCGGCGACTGTACCGACACAAATCATAGCTGTTCCTCCTAAGGATCGAGATCAAAAAGCGTTTTTTCGATATGCGACATATCCATCCGGATCAGCCGGATGACCAGATAGATCCCGGTGCCTGCCGCCAGCGCGACGGTGATTCCGATGGTGATCGGATAAAACCACGTCCCGTAGCCTGCCGTGGGCAACAGCATACCGCAGAAATCGAAAAGGCCGTGCAGCAAAACGGAATACCAGATGTTCCCCGTGATCAGCAACACGACGGCACACATGGCCCCTACGAGCATGGAATAGCCTACCTGCTGGATCGTGGACAGGAAGGATCCGGCCCCTTCCAGCAGATTGAGCAAATGAACCAGACCGAACAGGATGGACGAGAGCAAAACGACCAGGCAGACCTGCTTCTTATCGGCATGATACTTTCTGAGCATCATGACCATGAAGAAGCCCCGGAAGGCCGTTTCCTCGAAAAATCCGATACACAGGCACTCCAGTGCGAGGACGACGATCACATACCAAGGCTGGTTCAGTCCGCCTTCTCCCCGAATCAGTGCTTCGAAAGGAAAATTGTTCAGAACGATCACGCAAGGAAGGATCAGATCCGGCCAGCGAACGCCGCTCAGCATCCGGAAAGGCTTCAGCACGGGAATGCTCATCAAATAGATGAGATACGCGAACAAGACCCCGCCCGCAGCTCTGGTTAACAGGATGCCGGTGAGCTGAGACATGGGTTCACCCATGAACTGAAAGGGTTTGACAAAGGTCACCAGCAAAAGCAAAGCGATCTCGACAGCTGACAACCCGATCAGAATGATCCTTTGATTCTTGTTCATGACAAACCCCCGGCGACTTCCCTGACCCGGATCAGCGGAACGGTCGG
>CADBRS010000003.1 GCA_902797125.1 uncultured Ruminococcus sp. | reverse complement strand
TGCCCGTTGCAAGCACGGATCCGCATCCGAGTGTCGGATCATCCTTTTCAGGCTGTGCCGTCCCTTCGGATTCGGTTCCTTCCGGCCGGATCTCGGTTTCGGTCCCGGCCTCGTTTTCCGTTGCCTTTTCGGTTTCGGACCGAGGTTCTTTTTTCGTCTCCGATGGTTTTTCGGTCTCGGCGATTGTCTCGGTCTCGGACGGCTTCTCCGTCTCTGAAGGTTTTTCCGTTTCCGTCTCGGTGGGCTTCTCCGTCCACTTCTCGATCGGTTTGTCTGTCTGGCGTTCGACGGGATAGAGCGGCACGTCGGGCGTCACGTCCTCCCCTGGAGATGCAAACGACAGCTGAGCATACGAGATCGTGGATTCATAGGGGAAATCGTCCTTTGCGTTCGTACCGTCCTGGGTCATGGTATCGCAATTCCAGCGGAGCGCGTTGATGAAGCTGCCGTTGGAGATATCGTTGTACATGAACTCGATGCCCCAGTAACCGACCGACGGGATCTCGTTGACCGGATGAAGTTTGATCTCCATCTGGTAGATCGCATAGGTCCCGCGAGAATCCCTCTGGTTGGGGATGATCTTGCACTGGATATCCTCCACGATCGTTTTATATGCGCCGAGTTCGTCCAGGCATCCTTCCCCTTTCGGTCCGTAGCTCATGTCGAACTGGCTCATCCCGGCGACCGGGAGACCCAATTGATAGGTATATGTCGGGAATTTCCCCGCTCCGAACTGTTCGGTGACCTCCGCCCGGCTGAGTCTGGTATATCCTTCATCCACATAGATCTCAAGTGAATCGTACGCGGACAAACCGGAACCGATCGTTGGCGAATAGTCGTGGATCACGGCCAACGCGTAAATATATGTGTCGTCATGCATCAAATATACGTGGCAGGTGGATACCGGGACTGAAGAACTCCAGTAATCCTTGTATTCCCATCTCACGTGGGCATCCTGAGCCTCTGCCCAGATTGCATCGATCTCGCCGTCGACAAGGGGCGTGCCGTACATAGCGCGGTAGCTATAGCCGCGGGTTGCCGAGACGGACGTCTGGACGCAGGACATAATCATGAAAGAACAAACCAGAAACAGGAGAACCCGAATCAAATTTTTTCTCATAAAAAGCTGACCTCCGAATAATGTCACACAATCAGGTATCTTTGTGGACAACGACCAGAACGGTATTGATCACCCAGCGCGGTGATCCACCTGACGGAGAACTGACGCATGCCAATTCCTGATTCTGATTTTCCACATACATGATGCTGGAGCCGCCGCCGTCCACGTTGACGGCGTTGGTCGCGCCGAGCGTCATGAACATGAGCGCCATATCGATGAAAGTCGCACCGTTCGAAACACTCGTCTGCCGTCCGTCGACTTCAAGGACGTAGAAGGTGCCTTCATCGTCATAACCCAGGGCTGTACGCGGGTGACGGGTCGTGAACCAGTCCGCGGTCCCGTTCTGGACCACTTTTCCTTTTTCCAAGATCATGCCGTTCGCACCGACCATGGACCAGATCTTCGTTTTGTCTTTGATGCTGTTCGGATTTCCGCAATAGTAGGTTCCGTCCATCATCATGGCAAAGCAGTGAGGCGTCAGACCGGACTGGTCTGACAGTTTGACTCCGTTCTGGTAAGTCGGCCCGAGGGCGTAACAGGACGAGCCCTGCGCGAACTGATCTCCGTTGACGCAGGCGATGACATCGACATCCTGGAATTTTTCTTCCACGGCAAGTGCCTGAGCCAGCGGAGCCTGTAGGTAGTCCTGCTCCGGTAATGCATCCGGTGTCCCCAGGAAGAATTCCCCGTATCCGCGTCTGACGATCAGGGCGTGAGCGACGACGGGCGCATTGTCACTGTTCTTGTATTTGAGTTCGACATAGGTGATGCCTTCCCGAACTTCTTTGTCCGTCCGGCTGACGAGTGTAAGCCCGCTGAATTCGGTGGAGCTGTAACTGGAGACCACGGTCGGCTGATCGTTGATCTTGATATTCATCGTCTCCTTGGTCGTCGCGTTCAGATACAGATTGACGAACTTCGTGCAGGCTTGGACCAGACTGCCCGACGGCGCGGAAATATAAACGCTCCCGTCTTTTTTCTCGATTCGGTACGAGAAGTCGATGATATT
>CADBRS010000002.1 GCA_902797125.1 uncultured Ruminococcus sp. | reverse complement strand
TTTGTAAACGACGTATTGCCAGGAGATCCTGTAGACAGAGCCGCCCCAACCCATGCTCGGATGGCAGTTGCGGATCCGGATATAGAGCTGATCCTCGATGCTGAAGTCGCCGGGCCTGATCGAAAGCGTCGTCTTGTTGTCCGCATTCTGAAGAACCGGGACTTTACCGCCCTGCGAGTAGTCGAAAGCCATCTGCCAGTCAGAGCCGTCGGACGATACTTCGATGATATAATTCTGTGAGACGGAGAGGTAGAACGTCGGATCGTTCCAGCCTCTGATATCGAACTTGTAGACCAGGTGCGAATTGTTGTCGCAATAGCGCTGGGCACTGTTCGACGGCGCCGTATTCTCGATCAGATAATCCTTGTCCGCATTGGAATTGTTCGTCAGGACCGAACCTTCGAAGATCTCGTAATCGCAGCCGTCAGCGACCGGAGTATCGGACCACGTGATCGTATAGGTGATGCCGCCTGCCGGGAGTACGGACTTGATATACAATGAGTCGTACTCGTTGTTCCAGTCGTATTCGACGAAATAGCTGCGTCCCTGATCGTCCTTTCCTTCGATCGACGAAGGATAAAATCCGTCCGGACAGAACAGCCTGGAAGCGACGAAAGTCGCCGTCGGCCCCGTGATACGGAAGGTGGTCTGATCGTCTGCCTCAGTCAGTTCTTCCAGCCGCCCTCCCGTGAAGGCCAGCGTGGGTCTGGAGACGTCCAGATCTCCGAAATCGAAATAGATGTAGGAACCGTCCGCGTCGGTGAAAGGATCTTCCAGGATCGTCAGACCTGCGTCGTAGAGATCGAAATAGAGGCCTGTCAGTTCGCCGTCCCGGAAAGCGTGGTGGATCACGTAAGGGCCTCTCCGGACCGTCATGGATGAAGCATCCGTATAGATCAGGTTGTTCGGCATATCGTCGATCGCGTCTTCGAGCAGTCTGTTCACGATCTCGGTGCCGCCCTTGATCAGGCCGAAGTTGGCAGGCGTGACGCCGATCACGCGGACCGTGCCTTTCCCCACCTGATCGGCAAAGCCGATCGTTTTGCCGCCCAGACTGAAGATCTCGCTCGCCGTATCCGGGAGATTCGAGAACGTCAGGGTATAGCGGTCCAGAGAAGGAAGAAGGGAAATACCGTACAAAGAAGCGGTCGAGGACGAGCCGTGTGAGAAACTGACTTCGTCCATGCCGAGCGACGCGAACAGCGCGTCGAGCGGCGTTCCGTATTCGAACCACCAGAGATCTTCGATCTCCCAGTAAGCGGAATAGCCTGAAACGACCATCAGCGTGCCGCCGTCACGGACCCACTGTGAAAGGGCATCGAAATTTTCTTTTTTGGCCGGCAGCAGATTGTCCAGCGTCAGGAAGAGCAGATTGACGTCTTTGAGCGCGCTCGGGTCGGTCAGGGTATCGAGTGAAATGAAAGTCACGGGGATGCCCGAACGGATCAGGGGCATCGTGATGCCGTAGAAGCCCTGTGAAGAATTCGGCGCCCAGTTGTTTCCGGTCGTGATCCAGGACAGGGAATCAGACGTCAGATAGGCCACTCCGGGCGTGCCCGCAGTCAGCGTCACGTCCCGTCCGACCAGATCCTTCTGCATCTTCTGGATATTCATCTGAATGGTTTTGTATTCCGAACTCACGCCCGTGAAAGCTCGGGTCACCCAGGGCATGATCTCGAATCTCTGGATCGCAGGCGTCATCAGCATGCCCGCGATGCTTTCCAGATACAAGGCCCGGCAGTCCGCTTCGGTAAAACTCTGATTGTCCGCCATCGGATCGGCGAGGGCATAGAAATCCGTTCCGTTCTGGGACGCGAGATAGGAAGCGTATTCCAGATAGGCGGACTCGAATGCATAACGGGAGAATCTGCTCTCGTACGTGACGTTTGTCGCGATGGTATCAGACCAGGTCTGGCCGATGAAGCCGTCCAGAACGCCCAGAGCCATGTAACTGTCCAGTCCGGCCGTGATCGACCAGGCGTTGTAGCTCAGCGTGCTGTGCGAAGCGATATAGATCTTCAGATCCGGATATTTCGCGCTCAGTTCGTCCCCGATGCGCAGGAGCAGACGCTCGAACAGATAGGTCTTGAGCCTCATGGAGCGGTACCAGGCCGAAGGAGAGGACGTCTGGTCTTCCCATTCGGTCCCGTAATAGTTTTTCCATTCGGTCCTGAACGCTTTGGAGTAGCCTGACCTGTGCCACATCTCGGGCTCTTCGAGCACGATGAAAGGCAAATCGTACTTTTTGACCAGTCTGTCCAGGTTGGAAACGACGTAATCGCTCCAGTTCGAGGAGGGGACCATGTACCAGGCCTGATTGGGGGTATGGACGATATAATCACCGCTCTTTTCCATCTGGATATCGTCATAATTGGACGCGCTCTTGTTCAGATAGCTCTTGGTGCAGCGGTTGATCGCGATCATGATCCCAACGTTGACCTGATCCTTGTGTTTGACCCACGTCGCAACGGGCGGGTTCGTATCGTCCAGGGTCGAGACGTAGGACATGACGCTGTCTGTCAGGACCAGAGAGCCTTCATTGTACTGGCCGGCTTCCTGAACGGTGGAGGTGTCGCCTTCGACCAGTCCCACGTCGTAGGTCTGCACGTAGGCTCCGTCTACATACTGATAGGTCACGGAAAGCACGGGCGTTCCGGACGGCAGTTCCGGATCCGGATCCTTTTCGATATCCGTTTCGGTCTCGCGGGACTCGCCGGACGTCTCGGTTGCCGTGCCTTTAGCGCTTTCAGATTCGGTCTCGTCCCGGCCGCCATTGCCGCAAGCGCACAATCCGAGCAGCATAGAGAAAACGACCGTCGAGTTGATCAGGATCAAAAGAAATCTCTTCATGGTACCCCCCATAATATAAGCATACTATTCCTTGTCTATTATACCACATGCGAAAGGGAAAAAGGCCGGCCGAAAGCAAAAGGATTTCCTATATGAGCAAAAGACAAGCGGGCCTCCCGAAAGAGGCCCGCCGTTATGTTCACAAAACGTCAAATTTTTGTGAGGGAAGGATTAGTCTTCCTTTTTTCTGACGATCATAGCGCCTGCTGCAGAAACGACTGCAAGGACGACGATTGCACCGCCAACGACGACAGATCCGCA
>CADBRS010000001.1 GCA_902797125.1 uncultured Ruminococcus sp. | reverse complement strand
GCGCTGTATCCGGCCACGCGGACGACCAGCGTCCGGTAGTTTTCGGGATGCTTCTGGGCGTCCAGCAGCGTATCTCTGTCCACCACGTTGAACTGAACGTGCGAGCCCTTGTTGTCGAAGTAGCTGCGGATCAGGTTGGAGAACGCGGTCAGACCGCTCTCGCCGCTGAGTGCGGACGGGTGGAATTTCTGGTTGAACAGCGTGCCGTTTGAAGCGATGGCATGATCCAGTTTCGCAACCGAGTTGGCCGCTGCGGTCGGACCCAGGACGTCGCATCCGGAGACCGGCGAACAGCCGTCCGCGATCGGTGTGCGCGCATAACGGCCGTCCGGGGTCGCCATGGACTGGGCGCCCAGCGGAACGTTCGCGGATACGGGATAGAGACCGGCCTGATATCTGCCGCCTCTCGGATTTCTGAATTTTTCGACGTAGCCCGTGTACATATAGGCCACTTCGCGGGCCATCTCGTCGGCCTCGTCGTTGTCGTTTCCGAATTTCGGGCATTCCATGATCTGCTTGCGGATCTGAGCTGCGCGGTCGGATTTCATGGAAGGACCGGCAAAGCGGTATGCGGATGCATCCGGATTGGCCATGACGCGCTGCGCGATCGCTTTGATCTGGTCGTCGGTCACGATCTTGCCCTGCGCGGTCAGCTGGTCCACGATCGTGCAAACGATCGACTGCACCTGGGGATCGGTCCCCTTTGCCGCTTCGACCGGCTTGCCGAAATTGGCGTCCATCGCGTCTTTCAGGTCGGACAGGGTGAACGCATGTTTTTCGAACACCAGTTTCCGGACGGCCAGCATGCCGTCCCCGATATTGGCGACGCCGAAGCCCTGAGGGCCTGTGAAGTTGTAGACGGCGCCTCCGCACTGCGCGCTCTTGCCGCGTCCGATACAGTCTTCGATCATCGTCGACAGGAACGGCAGAGATCCTCTCTGCATATGCGCGTAGTCGATGGCGTTGTCCGCGTTGACCATCAGATCGATGAAATATTCGAGCTGCTGTCTGTAAGCTTCCTTGAATTCATCAAAGGATTTCATGGATGTGATCGGAGCCGTTCTGGGACCGACCTGTTCCCCTTCGTCCACGCCGGACGTGAAGACGAATTCCATGGGGCGGCACATGTTGTAGAAGGCGGCATCGTGCCAGCCGTCCGTC
This sequence comes from uncultured Ruminococcus sp., assembly GCA_902797125.1. Lineage (GTDB taxonomy): Bacteria > Bacillota > Clostridia > Oscillospirales > CAG-272 > RUG14240. The sequence continues at coordinate 6,931 of CADBRS010000001.1, read as the reverse complement.
TTTCCGCCCTTCTGCGGTTCGACGCATCCGATCAGATTGTATTCACGGGCGTCGTAGATGGTCAGCCCGCGGTTGATCAGCGCAGGGATGATCACTTCGTCGTTATAGTAGGCCGGGAGTCCGATACCCGTCCTCGTCACCTCTACGCATTTTCTCAGCAGCGCCTGAGGGGTCCCGTTCCAGATCCGGACGGACAAGGAAGGCTGAGGGAGTCTGGTGTGATAGGAGGCCTGCAGACCCATGAAGGACATGTCGTTGGTCGCGTCACGCCCGTCCCTTGTCTGACCGCCCACGCACAGGTTCTGGAAGAGTCCGTATCCCGCAAAACCGGCGGCTGAAAACTCGTCCCGGCATTTGCTGACTTCGTTCAGTTTGACCCAGACGCAGTCCACGAGTTCCTGCGCGTCCTGCGGGGTCAGTTTGCCCGCTTCCAGATCCTTTTTGAGGAAAGGATACATATATTGGTCGAAACGGCCTGGAGAGATGGAATGGCCGTTGGATTCGGTCTGGATGATCAATTGAACGAACCAGAAAGACTGCAATGCTTCGTAGAAGTTCTCGGCAGGCTGCGCCGGGACTTTTCTGCAGTTTTCGGCGATCTTTTCAAGTTCCTTCCGGCGGACGGGATCCGAGCAGCCTTTGGCCATGGATTCGGCCAGTTTGGCATACCGCTGTGCGTATCCGATCGCGGCCTCCAGAGAGATCTTGGCCGCATCCAGGAACACTTTTCTCGGATTGTAGTCCGGATCCGAAGGATTCAGTTTCGCATCTGCAGATTCGATCTCGCGGATGATCCCGGTCATGCCTTCGTTCAAAACTTTCGCATAGTTGACGCACACGTGCCCGATGCCGTTGTAGAGATAGTTTCCGGGCGTGAAGACGTTGTGCTTCATGGCCTTTTTGGTCTCGTCCGTCATATAGGACAATGCCAGATCGGAAACGGTCCGTCCCTTCCAATAAGGGAACACGGAACGCAAAATCTTCTTGTCCTCTTCGGAGACGACGAAAGGATCCGCGGCGCGGTGCTCCATGGTATCGAGTTCCTGTTCGATCCACTCGAATGAGAATTCCGGAAAGACCTGGGAAGAGCGAGGCGCTTTCGTGTTGCAGCCCACGATCAGTTCGTTGTCCCGGATCGCGATCGGCAGATTCTCAAGGATATGCTTGAGAGCCAGTGCGCGCCGCATCTCGATCGGCAGGTTTTCGGTCTGCTTGTAGGATTCGGTGATCAATACGGCCCGGTCGGATTCCAGCGTCGGCTTGCCTCCGTAGGTCGCGTCCATCAGTTTTTTGACCCGTTCGGTCATTTCTGTTTCGTAGATCTTAAAAGCCATATACACTCCATTGACAAAGGGTGAAACGCAGTTTCAAGCCCATCTTTTTCCATTGTCCATTATAGCGGTTACAAGACGTCAAATCAAGGGCAGAAAGCAAAAAAGATCCATGCTTTTTCGCAGTTTTTTCCGAAAAAAGATTTTTCCTGCCTTTTCCTGCGATTTCTTCAGCCGGCACTTATTGACTGTAGAAAGATAAAGGTATATAATTGTATCCGTCAAAAGTTGTGCCGACCGTTTCGAGAGGAGGTCCTATGGAAAAAATCAAGTCTTGGCTGGTCTCGACCTGCGTCCTTTTCACCTCTTTCTCTCTGTTCTTTCTCATCGTCGGCCTGATCTCCCCCGACACGCAGGGCATGGTCTTATCGCCCGGCTGGTTTCTCCGGCTTTTGCTGTACGCAGCCGTCGCTTCGGCGGGTCGGCTGTGCCGGAAAACGGAATCCTGGAATAAATACCTTCGGGTCGCGATTCACGCGCTGTGCGTCTGCCTGGGATTTTACCTGATCCTCTTCCTTCCCTTCGCTCATGACCGCTCCTATCCGGCATCTACCTACCTGATCGTCTTCGTGCTCGCGGCGGCGCTCTATGCGCTGATCTATTTCCTGTGCCACCTGATCGGGTCCCGTATCGGCGCCGGGAAGAAAAAAGAAACTGAGCCTGAAAAAGGCTATCAGAAACAATTTCGCAAGTGAGGCCCGACGTGGACAAAAAGTTACAAATCATTCTCTGTTCGGTCCTGGGCCTTCTGCTCCTTACCGCCCTGGTGCTGACCATCGTGCTCACCGCATACGGCTGTTCCTTCCGGCGCGGAGAAAACGGTCCGGATCCCGGTCCGTCCGGTGAAACGAAACAAAGCGAAACGGAAGGTCAGACCCAGCAGCCTTCATCCGTTCTGCAGGAAACTCCCGACGCGGGTCTTTCCTACCAGGACGAGATCATTTTCGTGGGCGATTCCACGACGGCTCATCTCCGTTCCCGCGAAGTCCTGACGGGCGGCAAAGACACCAAACAGGTCTGGTGCCCGGACAACAACACCCTTTTGCTGGATTCCGAGATCACCTCGGTCAAGATCGTCTATCCGGAACTTTCCGGCGAAGACGCCTACAAGACCATCCCCGAGGCCGCCTCGCTGAAGCAGCCCAAATATATGATCATCACCCTGGGTCTCAACGGGATCATGTCCCACGTGGACAACCGCAAAAATTTCGAATACAGCTACTCGAAACTCATTGATGCCATCAAAAGTGTATCAAGTGAGACAAAAATAATCATTCAATCCATCTTTCCGGTCTCTGCTGCGTGCGATGCGTTCTCCGCGGACGCTGCGCAGGTCAACCAAAACATCGACACGGTCAACGGCTGGCTGCGCGAACTGAGCGCCCAGAAAGGCGTCTACTATCTGGACTCGCAGTCCGTGCTCAAAGACGGATCCGGCATGCTGAAAACCGAATATGACAACGGAGACGGCATCCACCTGACCAAGTCCGCCTACGAACTGCTCCTATCCTACATCCGCACCCACGCGGTCCCGAATTCGTAAAACTCACTTCGAGGTTACCATGAAAAAAATCCTTTGTTTGCTGCTTCTCTGTCTTTTATTCGTTCCCTTTTCGCTGATCTCCTGCACGCCGGGATCTCAGGACTACCGGGACGACGTGCCGGTATCCGACCTGTCCTCTGCCATGATCCGTGCGATCGGCGAGGAAACTTCTTCCTTCCGGCATCCGGACAGCGACTATTTCGATATCAATATCAATACCGAAGGCATCGGGGGCATCGAAACCTACGAGATTTGTCTGCACACGTCTTCCGGTAATTTTTCCGAGATCGGGATCTGCAAGGTCTCGTCGGACAAGGACGCGGACGAAGTGAACAAAATGCTCCAGGCCTATGTGGAGAGCCAGCAGAAGAAACTGGAATCTTTCCTTGCAAATTATGAACCCGAAGAAGTGGAAAAGATCCAGAACGCGACCGTTCAGACGTTCGGTCATTACGTCATCTACGTCTTCCTGACAAAGGACGGCCAGCGGGCCGCCTTCGACGCGGTCAAGGCTCAATTGGCCAAATAAAAAACGGGGCCGCAGCCCCGTCGTATTCCCTACTTTTCATAAAATCGAGCAGCATTCGGCGAAAAAGCCCCGGTCCCGAAACTTTTTTTGAGCGAGCTTCGCTTTTTCTGGATCTTCAAAGAGGCCGAAAACGGCTGCGCCGCTGCCGCTCATCAAGGCGCCGTCCGCTCCGGACGAGATCAGTCCGTCCCGCACGGCCTCGATGCCCGGGTGGTCTTCGAACACGGTCTCTTCGAACCGGTTGAACAGGTACGGCGAGAGACGCCGATCCCCATTCCACGCCCGGATCATGTCCTCAGGATCTTTCAATATTCTTTCCCGGCTGTTTCCGTCCGTTCTTTCATAGGCTTCTTTCGTGGATACCCTGTCGTCTCCCATGACGATGAGGACGGTTTCGGATAATTTCTGTTCGGCAAGCGGGGTCAGGATCTCTCCGACGCCCCGGGCCCGGCACCCTCTTTCCTGCATGCAGAAAGGCACGTCCGCACCAAGCGAGAGCGCGATCCGCGAAAGTTCGCTATCCGAGAGTGCGCCGAACTCTTGTTGCAACAGATTCAGCACGCATGCGGCATCCGAAGAACCTCCGCCCAATCCGGCCTCGGACGGGATATGCTTGACGATCCCGATCTTCACGAAAGCCCGGATCCCGGCACTTTCCAGATAGGCCGAGGCAGCCCGGTAAGCCAGATTCTTCTCTTCCGGGATATCCAGTGAGGGACAGGTCAGTTCGATCCGTGTTTCATCTGCCCGAGAGGCGTCCAGAGTGATCTCGTCATGCAAGCTGACGAAGGCCATGACGCTGTCCAGTTCGTGGTATCCGTCCGGCCTTTTGGAGACGATCTCCAGAAACAGATTGATTTTCGCATAAGCATTTTTTGAGTACATAAAAAGCCTCGATTCAGGTCTTTGGTTCATTATACTATGGCCGAGTCGATTTTTCAAGTCCGCTCGACTCCCGTGCGGGCGCCAACCATTCTTTTTGACAGAGGAGGCACACCGTGGACGAATCCAGCAGGAATCAAACACAGCTCGACGAAAACAAAGAGTCCGAAAGTGTGAAAACAGACAGAGCCCCGGACGGCGCGCAGACAAGCGAACCCGAGCCGGAGCATGCGGCCCAGCCGCATCCGGAAGGGCCGGAAAAGCCGAAAAAGAACCCGCTTCAGTTCCGTACCAGGCTTATCATCATTGCCCTCGTACTGGCCGCCTTTTTCGTGCTGGCTTTCATCATCGTCAACCATGACGGGTTCCGGACCTTCTTCCAGGGATTCTTTGCCGTCTTTGCACCGGTCCTGATCGGCGTCGCGATCGCCTATATCCTGAATCCGGTCTACATGTTCTTCGCCTACACCGTATTCAAGAAAGTGACCAAGCCCAGGCTCCGCCAGGCGCTGTCCATTATTCTGACGTACGTTTCGTTTTTGGCGGTTCTGACCGTGATCATCCTTCTGATCGTTCCGCAGTTCATCTCCAGTCTGACCGAGCTCATCTCGAATCTGCGGACCTATGCGTCCAATACGATCAAAGGCATCAACAGCTGGCTCAATTCGATCTACAACGCAGCGTCCAAAGTACGCGGTGAGCCGATCGAATTCATCTCGGAAGAGGCCGTCGAACAGGCCATCAACAATTTCTTCGGCGGGACCGAGAACGTTCTGTCCAAAGTTCTGGAATGGGTGAGCCGGTACAATCAGGAGATCATCTCCTCAGGCAGAAACATTCTGAGTTCTATCTACACGGGACTGGTCGGACTGATCATGTCTATCTACTGTCTGGCGACCAAAGACAAGAGACTGGCCCAGATATCCAAATTCAACACGGCCGTCTTTTCGGAAAAAGCCAGCCGCAGGATCTATAAGATCTTCATCCTTTCCAACCGTTCGTTCGGCGGATTCATCAACGGCAAGATCCTGGATTCGTTCATCATCGGCATTCTGACACTGATCGTCTTGCTGATCTTCCGTTTCCCGTATCCTGCACTGATCGCGACGATCATCGGCGTAACCAATATCATCCCGGTTTTGGGGCCTTTCATCGGGGCCATTCCGACGGCCTTGCTGGTCCTGATCGTCAATCCTTCCCTTTTCCTGCCTTTCATCCTCATCGTGCTGATCATCCAGCAGATAGACGGCAACATCATCGGCCCGAGCATTCTGGGAGACAGCGTGGGCGTCAGCTCGCTTTGCATTTTTGCGGTCATCGTGGTATTCGGATCCCTGTTTGGGATCACAGGCATGCTGATCGGCGTTCCGATCGCCGCGATCGTCATCGAGATCATCAAGCAGTACATCGAGCACCGTCTGCGCATGAAGAAAAAGCAGACTTCTACCGTTTTCTACTACCCCGCCGACACTTATCTGGATCCCGTCCGTGACGTGGACGACAGAACGGATAAACTCCGTCTGCGTTTCAAGGCTATGTCCATCCGCAAACAGAGCCAGATGCTGGTCAAGGAACAGAACGGCCAACCGGTCACCAGAGGCGACAGGCTCAATCTCTATTTTCTCGATGTAGCCGCCGGCAACCGCCGGATCTTAGGCAAAGGCCAGCGGCACAAGCATCAGCTCTTCGACAGCGCTGACGGCGAGATCTCCAACATCTTCGACGACGAGGAAGAGATCGTGGAAGTCCCGGATGCCGCGGACAATATCGGCGCCCAAGAGTCCCGGAACGCACTTGAGAACCGGAACGAGATCCTGACGACCGAAGAAACTGCAGAGCTGGAGACCCGGCTGAAGGAATTCGATCAGAAGATCGAACAAAGGAACCGGCACAAGAACCGCAGCAACAAAAAACAGAAGAATCAAAAAAACGCTGACAAAAAGCGCAAGTAATCAGGAGTTTCATACATGTCAGACGCAATCAAAAAAGGCGGTATTTCCGTCGAGACCGAGCACCTTTTCCCGATCATCAAGAAGTGGCTCTATTCCGAGAAGGATATCTTCCTGCGTGAGATCGTTTCCAATGCGGTCGACGCAGTGACCAAGATCCGCAGGCTCGCCTCTCTGGGCGAGGCCAGCCTTCCCGAAGGAGAAACTTTCAAAGTCGAGGTCGTTCTGGACAAAAAGTCCGCGACCCTGACCGTCCGGGACAACGGCATCGGTATGAGTGCGGAAGAAGTTGACAAATACATCTGCCAGATCGCACTGTCCGGCGCCCTGGAATTCATCCAGAAATACGAGACGACGGAAGACGGCAAAGACGCGAACGCAGACAGCGGCATCATCGGCCACTTCGGTCTGGGCTTCTATTCCTCTTTCATGGTCTCGGATTCCGTCGAGGTCGTGACCAAATCCTACACGGATGCCAAAGCCGTCCGCTGGACCTGCAACGAAAGCGGCGAATACGAGATGGAAGACGCGGACAAAGAAGACAGAGGCACCTCCGTCATCATGCATATCACGGAAGCCGAAAAAGGCTATCTGGATGCCTCCAAGATCCGTTCTATTCTCGAAAAATACTGCATGTTCATGCCCGTCGAGATCTATTTCATCGACGAAGACGCGGACAAACAGGATGAAAAGCCGG